>CAIKLP010000001.1 GCA_903828245.1 uncultured bacterium
AGGTGCAAGTTTTTTACATGCGGGTACTGAATTTTTAAGATCAAAAAATGGAGTAGAAAATTCTTTTGATAAAGGCGATATTGTTAATGGTATTGATTGGGATTTAAAAACTAAAAACAATGTAAGCTATCAATTCATTAAAAGCTTGGTTCAAATAAGGCGTGCGCATCCCGCATTTAGAATGCAAACTGCACAGCAAATTGCTACACACTTAAATTTTGAAAACAACCAACCTTCCGGAATCATAGCATACACCATCAACGGAGGGGCTGTTGGTGACACATGGAAAAAAATATGGGTTGCTTATAACGGGTCTCAAACTCCTCAAACACTTAGGTTACCAAGTGGGGCTTGGAAAATTGGGCTTAGCAGCAATGGATCTTCTAAAATGGGCAATAATTTTACATTAGCCGGAAGTTCTGCTGTAATACTATATGGCCAATAAGAAGGAGTAATATATATTTGCACAAAATCAATCTAGATGATGACGATCGAAAGCTTTAAAGAATTAGCACACGAAGAAAAATTAAATCAATTAAGACACAATGGTGAATTACTAGGTACCTACGAGCGCAGAAGTGCTGATGGTGATAGCAAAACCAGTGGCGATATTTTTGAATTAAATGACTTCTGGGTATTCTTAAGTGATGACGAACAAATGGTGATCCCATCTCGCAGAAATCCACTTCACAAAGAAGAAGAGGAAGAAGCAGAAGGTTAATTCCTTTATATTAGCACCTTTATATGTAAGAGATACCTATTTAATTTTATTTAGGTAGCGCTCATTAAGCTTGTATTGGTATACCCTTTTATCCAAAGCCGTTTTTTCACGTTCTACGAGCGTATCATTTGTAGACGCAAATACCATAAATTTTTTATTGATCATTTGAAGCGTGTCTGATCTTAATTTATTTTGGATCGTTACTTCTTTGTTTTTAACGCCGAGTGCTCTGTTAATTTGATCTATAGAAGTAGGTACTCCTTGTTTCGAATATTCAACTAAAATATCAAGCACCGATTTTTCTATTTCTGTTAAATTATCCGAAAATTCTACCTGCTTATTTACTTCAATCGATTTCTTATGTAATCCGCCTGCAGCAATAGTTTGCTGGATTTTTTGTAAGTGCTTATTTTTAAAAAACAAGACTACAATAATTACAAATAATAATGCGATAGCGCCACTAAATAGCAGTTTAGTAAGATCTACTTTTTCACTAAAGCTGGGTATAATATTTTTATAGAGCGGTTTTGCAACTTCAGAAAATTTTGTCATTGAAAGTGGAAGGCTCACGATCGAATCTAGCTGAGGATTGTAAATATGTAGTTTTTCGTCTTTGTAAAAGTATAATCCATTTTTACTAGCAACATAGTTCATGATGGTGCCGCCAATCTCATTTTCTATTTCATATAATTTTTGGTTAGCTGGATTAATCAGATACAAGTGATTGTATGATTCTGTTAATATACCAAGGCCAGGTAACACCAATGAGTTTGTATTTAAAACGGTTTCTAAAAATATTTTATCACTTAAAATCTTAGGCGTAGCCCACCAATTATTTGTTTTTAAATCCAAGCACTGCATGTAAATAGTGTCATTTTTTACATCACTTGGATTTTTTATATAGGAATTAGGGTATAAATGATACGCCACATAAATGACATCGTTTACTTTATCTGGATAAACGAGTGCGTTCATATGCTTAGCAAGTTGTACTTCTTTATTTATCGGTTCTCTAAACCATTCTTTGGATGTGGTATCAAAATACCTAAGGCCACTATTAAATTGCCAAAAGCCCCAACCGCCTAAATTGTAAATTTTATTGTTTCGGATGTAAGAATAAGATCCGTAATTATAGCCTTCGTAACAGGTATTATCTAACCTGGTTAAAGCAAGCGCACTATCGATTGTAAATAATTTACCCGTTCCATTAATTTGGAGGTACAATTTGCCATCATTTACAAAATAGTCGTGCCTAGAGTCCGAACAGCTAAGGCCAGCAGGTGTGGGTACCAATTTGGTTTCTTTATTGAGTAATTCCAACTCAAACGACCCTTTTTGTTTGGCTAAAAATTGAAGTAGGTTTTTTTGTGCAGGAACTCTACTTGCAATAAGCAAGATTAATAGTAGGAATAATTGTCTCAAACGCATGAAACAAAGCTAATCAATAGATTTAGATTAATAAAAATAAGATA
>CAIKLP010000002.1 GCA_903828245.1 uncultured bacterium
GTAGTGCAAAAATTAGAACTTATAATTGGCCACAAGGAAGAGTGACAGACCATAGAGTAGGGGTAACTTCTTATAATTTAGATGCAGTGATTAATGGAGAGCTTGAAGAATTTATTGAAGCGCTTCAAGTTGCAGAGAATGCAGAAAAAATGTTGGTGCAAAATTAATTTCTATTAATTTTTTGCAGCAATACTTTTTTCCCAATCCCAAGCGGTACGCATCATATCCTCTAAGGAGTATTTAATTTCCCAACCTAATTTTTTAACAGCGTAGTCGTTGTTGGCATAAATTGCAACAATATCACCAGCACGTCTTGGTCCTATTTGATAATTTAGTGCAAGTCCAGATACTTTTTCAAATGCTTTGATGGCTTCAAGAACAGTGATTCCATTGCCTGTACCCAAATTAAAAATTTCGCAACTTTTAGGTTGGTTGTTTTTTATTGAATATTGTAATGCGAGTGTATGTGCACGTGCAATATCACAAACATGAATATAATCACGAATACAACTACCATCGCGCGTATCATAGTCGTCACCGTATACTTGCATCGTAGCTAATTTCCCGATTGCTGTTTGTGTAATGGCAGGCACTAAATTTTGAGGACGACCAATAGGTAATTCTCCAATGGCAGTAGACGGATGTGCGCCTACTGGATTAAAATAGCGCAATAAAATAGTGGAAAGGGGTGCAACAAATGCAGTATCCTTTATTATACTTTCGCCCATTTGTTTAGTAGCACCATAAGGAGATGCCGCTGGTTGTAATGGGGTTTGCTCAGTAACTGGTATGGTATCAGGATTACCGTATACTGTACAAGAGGAAGAAAAAATAAAATGCATTGCATTGTACTTTACGGCTAATTTTAATAAGTTTACTAAGGAGAAAATATTATTCTCGTAATACGCCAAAGGCATTTCTACAGATTCACCTACTGCTTTATACGCAGCGAAATGAATGACGCCTGTTATATTTGGATTTTCTGTAAAGATGGATTCTGCTGCTTGTGCATTGGTTAAGTCGATATTGTAATTTTTTACTTTTTTACCAGTAATTTTTTCAATACCTGCCAATGAATTTTCGGATGACCTTGATAAATTATCAACTGAAATTACATTAAATCCATTTTCAATTAAATCTACAATGGTGTGTGCGCCAATATAACCACAACCACCTGTCACCAAAATTGTTTGCATGTTGGAAATTTATTTTACAAAGTAACGGAAAAATATCCTTAAGACATCGTGTTGGGTAATGTAAAACCAACCGTTGTACCCACATTTACGGTACTTCTGATATGCATGGTTTCTTGATGTGCTTCTAATATGTGTTTGCAGATGGCAAGTCCAAGGCCAGTGCCACCAATATCTCTGCTTCTTGCATCGTCGGTTCGATAAAAACGCTCCGATAATCTTGGAATATGTTCTTCCGCAATACCAATGCCATCATCACTTATTTCAATCAATACTTTGCCGTCTTCTAACTTGTATACGCTAGCGATGATTTGACCATCTATTTTTCCATACTTTGCTGCATTTGAAAATATATTTACTAAAACTTGGTAAATTTTATTTTTATCGGCAAACACAGTAGTGGGTGATTCGCTTCCTTTTTTAAAATGAAATTGAATATTTTTTTTAAGTCCCTTGACGCTTAAATTTTGCGCTACTTCATTGATTAAATCTTGAATGATAAAGGAATGTTTCAAGATAGGATCTTTGCTTATCTCTAAATTAGTTATCGTGTCAACATCGTTTAATAACTGTACCAATCGCAACACATTGGCTTGTGCTTGACGAATAAATTTATCCCTTTGTGCAGGGTTGTCTATTTCACCATCGCTTAATAATTCAAGATAGCCTTGAATGGCAAAAATCGGTGTTTTGATTTCGTGCGATAAATTTTGTAAAAATTCTTTTCTAAATTCTTCATTAGATTGTAGTGTCGCAATTTCATTTGCTTTTTGAACGGCCCATGCTTCCACA
>CAIKLP010000003.1 GCA_903828245.1 uncultured bacterium
ATCACCTTTTTTACAAGCTGTAATAGAAGAAGCAACTACTAAAATTGCTAAAACTGCTTTTGATAATTTTTTCATTTGATTTGTTTTTTGGTTAATTATTTGGTTAAAATTTCGCGCAAAAGTAAATGTTATTGTGATTGTAACAAATATTTGGATGTAAAATAGATGTTAAATATTGAACATTTCATTTAATTGTGATTAATTGCCAGTTACGTTTTGAAATTATTGTGTAAAAATTTTGCTGCGCACAAGTTAACATAGTTTAATTCTATACTTTTGCAGTAAATATTAAATATGAAAAATAAATTAGATCGCATTGAAGAAGCTATAGAAGAAATTAAGGCTGGTAAGGTGATTATAGTTGTTGATGATGAGGACAGGGAAAATGAAGGTGATTTTTTAACTGCTGCACGCAGTGTTACCCCAGAAATTATCAATTTTATGGCCACTCATGGAAGAGGGTTAATATGCGCTCCTTTGATTGAAGATCGTTGCGATCAGCTTAATTTGGAGTTAATGGTATCTAATAATAGCGCTGCTTACGAAACACCATTTACTGTTTCTGTTGATTTAATTGGTCATGGTTGTACCACTGGTATTTCGGCACAAGATAGAGCCAAAACTGTATTAGCTCTTATTAACCCAGAAATAAGACCCGAAGAATTAGGAAAACCAGGCCATATTTTTCCATTAAGAGCAAAGCGTGGAGGTGTTTTACGAAGGGCTGGCCATACCGAAGCAGCTATCGATTTTGCTCGCTTAGCAGGCTTTGAACCTGCTGGTGTAATAGTAGAAATAATGAATGAAGACGGCACCATGGCTCGTTTAAAGGATTTATTTTTAATTGCAGAGAAATTCAATTTAAAAATTGTTTCTATTGAGGATTTAATAAAATACCGTTTATCGCACGAAAGTTTGATAGACAAAGAAGTAACGGTAAAAATGCCAACGCAATGGGGCGATTTTAACCTAATTGCCTACAAACAAAAAACAACAGGCCAAGATCATTTGGCATTAATAAAAGGCAGTTGGGAGCCCGATGAACCTGTTTTAGTTCGCGTGCATTCATCGTGCTTAACTGGCGATATCTTTGGATCATGCCGATGCGACTGCGGTCCACAACTGCATGCTGCAATGAACATGGTTGAAAAAGAAGGTAAAGGAATTGTTTTATACATGAATCAAGAAGGGCGTGGGATTGGGTTATTAAACAAACTTAAAGCCTACAAATTGCAAGAAGAAGGTTTAGATACTGTGGAAGCCAACATTCAATTAGGCTTTCAAATGGATGAACGCGATTATGGTGTTGGTGCTCAAATACTGCGCGACTTAGGTGTAAGTAAAATTAGATTATTAAGTAACAACCCTAAAAAACGTGCAGGTTTAATTGGCTATGGATTAGAAATTGTAGAAAATGTGCCTATTGAAATAGCTTCGAATGAGCACAATCAATTTTATTTAAAGACTAAAAAAGAGAAACTAGGTCACACCTTGAATTTAAAGTAAAACGCTTTGATTAGCTGATAAGTAGTCTATTCGCCTTCCGGTAAAACATCCTTAATGAGCTGTATACCCGTTTCGGTAATGCTTATAATTTTTTGTTTGTAAAGGCCTCCAACTGCTTTTTTAAATGCTTTTTTACTAATTCCTAGTTCTCTGTAAATCAGCGTTGGTTCCGAAAAATCGCCAATAGCGGCAAATCCATGATGCAATTTAAGATAATTAACCAGAATTTCGGTATCATTTTGTATGGCTTCAACACCTTG
>CAIKLP010000004.1 GCA_903828245.1 uncultured bacterium
ACAGAGAATAAAAAAATGTTAGAAATGAATTTGCGCACCGAAATACAAGGAGTTATTTATAACTCTTTTTATGAAAATCTTGTTCATGAGATTAAAAAATAATTAAGCCTCGATAGGATACTGATTGCGCAGCGGGTTGAACAAATACTTTTTAGTATAGTCGAAACTTTTATCACCCATTTGTTCGAAATGACTTTTTAATTCTTGGAACAAAACAGCGTCTTTGCTTTTCAATGTTTCCAAGTTAATTTTTTTCTTCGCAAAAAATTCTTCAAAAGTCATAGGGCTTATTTTAAATTGTCAATCATGTTTTTGACTAAACATTTAAGGTCGTATTGGTTATGCCAAGCCCAATCTTTTCTGGCAAAATCGTCGTTGATGCTTTTTGGCCACGAATCTGCAATGGCTTGACGCGGATCGTTTTCGACGTAGGTCAATTTAAATTCGGGTAAATGAATATTAATTTCTTCGCCTAATTGATGCGGTGTAAAGCTCATTCCTGCTACATTATAGCTCGAACGAATTTTGATTAATTCGGCTGGTGCATCCATTATTCCAATGGTTGCTTTAATGGCGTCTTCCATATGCATCATCGGTAATTCGGTATGTGCCGATAAGAAAGAGGCGTAGGTATTATTTTTCAAAGCTTCGTGAAAAATATGTACTGCGTAATCGGTTGTGCCGCCACCCGGTGCCGATTTCCAACCAATTAAGCCTGGATATCTTAAACTTCTTACATCTAAACCATATTTTAAAAAGTAATATTCGCACCATCTTTCGCCCGCTAATTTACTGATACCATAAACCGTATTAGGATCCATGACGGTATATTGTGGGGTATTGTTTTTAGGAGAGTTAGGTCCAAACACGGCGATCGAACTTGGCCAATAGACTTTTTTAGTTTGGTAAGTAATGGCAAAATCTAATACATTGATTAAGCCATCCATATTTAATTCCCATGCCATTTTTGGTTTTTGTTCGCCTGTTGCCGAAAGCAATGCAGCTAACAAATAAATTTGCGTGGGTTTATATTTTTCAAAAATTGCTTGAAGATTTTGTTTGTCGAGCACATTCGAAATTTCAAATGGTCCAGCGTTAAGCATTTCGTAACCTGGTTCTCTAATATCTGTAGCGACTACATTTTGAGGGCCATAGATTGCTCTCAAATCTGCGACTAATTCGGTTCCTATTTGTCCGTTTGAGCCAATAACTAGGATAGATTCCTTCATGTTTTTTAAGGGTATTGTACTCGAAATTAAGCAATATTTCCTAAATATTTCTTTTCGCATAGGCTGTCATTTGTTTGTGTCTAATTTTCAGCAATTTCTATGCGCAGAGGCCAATAACCAAAAAGATTTCCGCGCACTAATAATGGATGCCAAATGGAATCTTATAGTGTTTAATTAAGCCTTTATCATCGAATAAACTAAAGCGTAAAATATAAATGCCATTGGGAACATATTGGCCATTATAAATGCCATCCCAAATAAAGTTTCCTTTTTGACCCAAGGAAATGGTGTTGCCAATTTCTGTAATGCGTATGCCATCTCGATTATAAATTTCAATATTGGCCAGGATGTTTGGATAGGGGAATGCATAGTTGATGATCAAAATATCATTTAAGCCATCGGCATTCGGAGAAAATATTTTAGGGTTTAAACTTAAGCCAAATTCTTTGTCCGAAAAATATTGATGATTGGAATTGCTGTATCCGGGTGTGGCATAACCATAATTTGTGGCAGCCGATCCCCAATTGGCGGGGTCTTTACTGCTCCAATTTTCGGAACGCCTTTCGAGCGAAACATTTTTGGTATTGGTAATTAAACTTAGGTGCATTTGATCGGTATAATAAACTTCGTCGATGAGTTGTTGGTTCGGTGAAAGTAGCACTACGGTGCCTTGTTCGTTCGTAAGCGTAGGTATTTCGGGGTTGGTGATAAAATCGCTGACACTTTTATAGCTATAATAATTTTGTAATAAGGAGGCATTGGTACTGATGCAAACATAATGTGCGGGGTATAAAAAATAATTGTTTATTATTTTCTTAGGATAACTGATTTCGTTTTTTGTATTGCGAACCCCAATAGACCAATTTTTTAAATTTTGAATTTGATTCGAATGATTATATAATTCCACAAATTCGGGAAGGCTATCGCTGGTATTGAATAATAGCTCGTTGATGATAACTTGATTAGGATATACACTATCGGAGATAAATACAGAAAAAGTACTATCTATTTTTTCGCCTAGGCAATTTTGTAAAGCATTTATTTGCAAGTCAAACGGAGTAGCCATTGGAAATGCTTGTTGGTAAATCAAATGGAGTGTTTGGTTATTGTTGCTAAATTGATAATTAATTAGGCTATTGGATAAACCAATTAATTGTATCGTACTCCAGTCGAAAGCTCCGCTGTCTATGCCTTCTGTGCAAGTGATTTTTATTTCTTGTTTGTTTAATTCGAGCGCTGTCACTTGGAATGCAGCAAGCTGGTTTAATTCGAGCAGATTGTTATTTCCCGGACTTCCACCTATTGCAGCTAAACTACTATGCCATAATTTTGTATTAGGACAATCATAAAAATCATTCAAACGCGCTAAGCTGTAACCGCCTTCTCTTTTATTACTTTCCCATTGATTGATTTTATAAGAAACGCTGTCTAGTACTTGTAAATTTTCGTCATACAAATACAGCGTATCTATATAATTACCTATCGATGGAAAATTAGTTATACCAAAAGTTTTTCCATATGTTAAAAATGCATTGGTATCAGATTTTTCGCATAAAATAGCAAATGCAAGAGGAGCTAAGCTGTCTATTTGAAAAGCTTGTTTACTGTTGTGGTTTCCAAAATAAAGTTGACAAGCACTCACACCTACCCCTGTGGGATTACTTATTTCTACAAATTCTAATTCGGGTAAACCTATTGCAGGTGTTGGGTCTGCCATTATTTCGCTTATTTTTAAACGAAGTGTTTGAAAGAAAATATTTTTACCAAATGATTGGATGATGTTATAATCCCTACCATCGAATGCGATGATATTTTTTGCATAAAATTGATACAATCCTTTGTCAATTAGATCATCAAATGTCAAGACCAAGTAATCTAAATAGGTCCAATCAAACTGGTAATCAATAGGAAAAAATAGATGTTGATTGCTATCGGCGATGTAAAATTGAATGGCATTAAAACTTTGCGGAGCTATTTTATTATTGAATCGAATGGCGAGTTGATTTTTGTTTACGATAATGATGCTACTAAGCGCTATGGCTAAAGTATCTGTTTGAAATTTTGCGATTGTATTTTGACTGCCCGGACTGCCACCTATAATTTCTGTAGCGGAATTCCAATTGCCTGCTGTTTTACAAATACTGTATGGGTCTATTTTTGCCAAACTATAGCCGCCATTGCTTTTGCTGGCTTCTCTATACCAACTCAAACGGTAAGTTAGGCTATCTATTAAAATACCCGATGGATTTTTTAAAGTCAGATGATCGTATGTGTTATTGAGCGTTGGCCAAATAGAACATCCAATGGTTTTACCATAAGCTTGATATGCTAAAGTATCGGCTACATTGCATAAAATTAAATAAGCGCCAGGCAATAGACTATCTTTTTTAAAAGTATAGGTACTGCTGCCATCGCTAATGCTATGGTTTTGTAATTGAATAGTATAAGCTTGGGTATTATAGATTTCAATAAATTCGCCATTTGGCAAACCTATGCTTGGGCTTGGGTCTGGATAGATTTCGTTCATCACTAAATCTTGAAATTTTTCGGCGATGCTTGGTTTGAATATAAAGTTGATTTGGCTATCACTCCTGATTAAATAATTGCCAGAAAGGTCTTTTAAATTTTTTAGTCTCAAAAAATGTTTGCCATAATTTATGCTATCATTAAACTGAATTTGAAGGCTAAAAAAATTGACCCAATGCACCGAAATGGCCAATTGTTGACTATCTAATTCAAAATTAGTTAAATCTTGAATGGCAGTGCTATCCATGCTTTCGTTGAATTGAACAATTAATTGATGGCTATTTTTAGCAAAGCAACTGATTACTTTTGGTTGCAGCGAATCGATACTACTGGGGTAAATTTTAATTTGATCAAATTGAAATAAATTACTTCTTGTTGCGGTGTATCTGGCCAGTATTCCAAAAAATCGATTGCTCATATTTAAAGAATCAGCCACACTACCCAATGCCTGATAATTACTTGCCGTGTCTTTTGCAGCATATAAAGACCAGCGCCCATCGCTTGCGCGAGTGATTTTTATTTTTGTCAATAGGGTGTCGGGTTTGATTCGAGGCATTGGTGGCCCATCTATTATTTTCACTATGCTATTGCCTTTCTGTCGGAACAAATCATACGAATCGGCATTCCCACTTTCACCAATTTGCAAGAAATAACCGTTTAAGCTTTTGTCTAATGAAGCTGCATCGGCAAGCAAATAGATGCGAGTATAATTACTAGTGGAAGGGTCGAATAATAGTTTAAGATGAAACTCCCAAGTGGTGTTTAAATTAATTGTGGATGCAGTAGTTAGGAAACAAGTATCGGTTTTTGTCGACATTTTTGTTTGCAGGTACCCCAAACCGCTCACGTAAAATGCTGCCGTATCTCCCAACCACTGCGGATTGTTGCTCAAATCGCCATCACTAAAATCATCCTGCACTTGCCCAAAAACCAGCGAATGAATAAACAATCCTATAATCCACAATATCTTTTTCATCCCATCATTTCTATTGCTAGTATTTTAATCAAGTGTAGGCACTCTTGGCCTCATTTGAAATGGCATAAATGAAGGATTTTTAATCAGCTATTATAAGGCCATGCAAGTATTTTTTTTTATTTTTACCTCGTATTTAATCCATTCATATGAAGGTTGCAGTTGTAGGGGCCACAGGCTTAGTTGGCACTAAAATATTAGCTGTTTTGGCAGAAAGAAATTTTCCAATAAGCGAATTGCTATTGGTTGCATCTGCCAAAAGTGTGGGTAAAGAAATGAGCTACCAAGGCAAAGCCTATCAAGTTTGTAGTATGGAAGAGGCCATTGCGCAAAAACCGACCATTGCTATTTTTTCTGCTGGAGGAAATACTTCCTTACAATACGCACCACAATTTGCAGCTGTTGGTACGGTGGTTATTGATAATTCATCGGCATGGCGAATGGATCCAAACATTGCACTCATTGTGCCAGAAGTTAACGCACATGTATTAACAAAAAATGATTTAATTATTGCCAATCCAAATTGTTCAACTATACAAATGGTGATGGTGTTAAAGCCCTTGCATTTAAAATATAAAATTAAAAGAGTAGTTGTTTCTACCTATCAATCGGTAACCGGAACAGGTGTTAAAGCAGTGGAGCAACTCATGAATGAGCGTGCTGGCAAAGAGACGGAGCGTGCCTATCCTTATCCAATAGATTTAAATGTGATTCCGCAAATTGATGTTTTTCTCGAAAATGGGTATACCAAAGAAGAGATGAAAATGATTTTGGAAACCAAAAAAATTATGGAAGATGACCGCATTCAAGTAACGGCTACCACCGTTCGTATTCCAGTAATGGGAGGTCATTCAGAGTCCATCAATATTGAATTCGAAAATGATTTTGATATGGCTACCGTTAAAAATATATTAGCCAATTCGCCAGGCATTATCTTACAAGACGACCCAGCTAATTTAATTTATCCAATGCCTTTAACCGCCAACGATAAAGACGAAGTTTTTGTTGGACGACTAAGAAGAGATGAATCGCAAGCAAACACTTTAAACTGTTGGGTAGTTTCGGATAATTTAAGAAAAGGAGCGGCAACCAATGCCGTTCAAATTGCCGAATGTTTAATGAAAAATAATTTATTGAATGCCTAGTTTTGGACAAACAAAAGGCATTAAAAATGGTTAATTAGGTAAGTTTTCGGGTTTTTTTGCGAAATTTATAGTATTTAATGCCCTTAGCTTAGTATTTTTGATAAAATCGAAATATGTTAAATCTTGCTGTTACTATAGATCAAGAATCTGGTTTTTGCTTTGGGGTAGTTTACGCCATTGAAATGGCCGAAGAAATACTGGCCGAAAAAGGCTATTTATATTGCCTTGGCGATATTGTGCATAACGACGAAGAAGTAGATCGTTTAAAAGCGAAAGGCTTAAAAATTATTTCGCAAGAAGATTTAATAAACCTAAAAGACGAAACTGTTTTAATTAGAGCACATGGCGAACCGCCGGCTACCTACCAAACTGCTTTAGCAAATAATATTACTTTAATAGATGCTTCATGCCCTGTTGTGCTAAAATTACAAAACAGGGTAAAAAATTCTTTCGACGACGAAGAGCAAATTTATATTTATGGTAAGCATGGACATGCCGAGGTAATTGCTTTGCAAGGGCAGACAAATAACGAAGCGGTTGTTTTTCAAGACATCAAAGAGCTCGACTTTGCCAGCATGCCTCAAAAAATTACTTTGTATTCGCAAACTACCAAAAGCACCGATAAATTTTATGCCATCAAAAACGAATTGATTGCAAAAGGTTTTGAAGTGAGAGCCAACGATACCATTTGTCGTCAGGTTTCTAATCGTGACGAAGAATTACGCAAGTTTGTAACTAACTACGATCGCATTATTTTTGTCTCTGGTAGAAAATCATCTAATGGAAAAATTTTATATGATGTTTGTAGGCAACACAATGTGAATACTTATTTTGTTTCCGCAAGTTCTGAAATAGATGCGACCATGTTCCATGCAAACGATACGGTTGGCATTTGTGGCGCTACCTCTACGCCTATGTGGTTAATGGAGGAAGTGAAAAATAAAATACAAAGTTTATAAAATCATGATTCAAAATATATTAGTTGTATTGGCCACATTTATCATAATGGAATTGGTGGCTTGGTTGGCTCATAAATTTGTGATGCATGGTTTTCTATGGTATTTACACAAAGATCATCATCAAAAAGAGCCTGGTTTTTTCGAAAAAAATGACGCTTTCTTTTTAATCTTTGCTTGCCCAAGTTCTTATTGTTTTGTTACCGGTTCTATTCATAACGACTTTCGTTTTTATATTGGTTTAGGCATTTTATTATATGGCATTTGCTATTTCTTAGTACACGATATTATTATTCACCAAAGGTTTAAAATTTGGAGAGATTGGGATAATAAATATGTTAGAGCCATTCGTCGTGGGCATAAAATGCACCACAAATATTTAGAGAAGCACGATGGAGAATCTTTCGGAATGCTCCTTGTTCCATTCAAGTATTTTGTAGAACAATACGCCAAAAAAAATTAAAAAATATTTTATGAAAAAAATTGGATTCACCTTGCTGATAGCAATAGCAAGCTTGCAATCATTTGCTCAATCTGGTATTATCAAAGGAAAAGTAAAAAACGCCATCAATAATGAGGTATTGCCCAGTGTAGTAGTCGCTATTCAAGGCACAACGGTGGCTACCACTACTGGCTTTGATGGTTTTTTTGAATTGAAAAATTTAAAACCAGGTTTTTATAATGTCGAATTCAAATTGATTGGATTTAAGAAAAAAGTACTCTACGAAATTCAAGTAAATAATTTAAAAGCGAGTATTATTGATGTTGAATTAGAAGAAGATTCGAGAAATATCAATACGGTAGAAGTAACAGCAAAGAATTTTTATAAGCCTGCAGAAAGTCCAGTTTCTTTAAGAACCATTGGCGTGTCAGAAATTAAAAGAAATCCTGGTGGGGGAAGAGATATTTCTAAAGTAATTCAATCTTTACCTGGCGTGGCATCGAGCGCTACTTTCCGTAACGATATTATTATTAGAGGTGGTGCACCCAACGAGAATAAATTTTATTTAGACGGAATCGAAATTCCCAACATCAATCATTTTGCAACACAAGGATCTACTGGTGGTCCGGTGGGTTTAATCAATGTAGATTTTGTGCGCGAAGTAGATTTTTATTCGGGTGCGTTTCCAGCAAATAGAGGCAATTCCTTGAGTTCTATTTTTGATTTTAAATTTAAAGATGGCCGCAACGATAAGCAATTTGCCTCGATGACACTTGGCTCTAGCGATTTAGCATTGGTAGCCGAAGGGCCAATCAATAGCAAAACAACTTACATGGCTTCGTATCGAAAATCTTATTTGCAATTTTTATTTCGTGCCATAGGCCTACCATTTTTACCAGAGTACAACGATTTTCAATTTAAAGTAAAATCAAAAATTGATGATAAAAATGAAATTACTTTTATTGGTTTAGGGGCATTAGATAATTTTTCTTTGAATTTGGATGCGAACGAAACAGAATCTCAGAAAATTCAATTAGAAACTTTACCGGTGTTTTTGCAATCGAATTACACCATTGGCGTTAATTATAAGCATTACAAAGCCAATGGCTATTCAACAGTGGTGCTCAGCAGAAACTATTTAAAAAATACCACTAAAAAGTATAAAGAGAATTCAGAAGATTCGGTTATGCTATTAAATTATGCATCGACCGAAATAGAAAACAAAATTCGTATCGAAAATACCAGCCGACACCAAGGCTATAAAATTAATTATGGTATTAGTGCAGAACAAGCAAGCTATACAAACGATACCTATCAATTAAATCCATTTGGATTAATTGATTATACTTCTACATTAAATTTAATTCGTTATGGTGCATTTGCACAAATAGCAAAAGGATTTGTGAATGATCGTTTGCAATTATCTGGCGGATTAAGATTAGATGGAAATAATTTTGCAAGTGGCATGTCTAATCCATTAGATCAATTATCTCCGCGTTTTTCTGCGGCATATGCTTTAAGCGATAAATGGAGTTTAAATTTTAATACCGGAATTTATTATCAAACGCCAGCCTATACGGTATTGGGTTACAGAGATACAAACGGAAATTTAACCAATACAATTGTGAAGTATATTTCGGTTAAACAAGTGGTGGGTGGTATAGAATACAATACGCTTTCTAATTTAAGATTTACAGCAGAAGGTTTTTATAAAGGTTATGGTAATTACCCAATGTTGTTTAGCGATGGCGATATCATTCCTTTAGCCAATTTAGGTATTGATTTTGGGGTAGTAGGAGATAAGCCTGTGGCAGGTTTAACCAATGGCAGAAGTTATGGTGTAGAGTTTTTAGCTCAACAAAAATTAAACAAAGGTTTTTATGGTATTGTTGCGCTTACTTTGGTGCGCAGCGAATTCAATGATAAAAATTACAAAGCGGTTGTTTCTTCTTGGGATTCAAAATACATTGTGAGTTTAACGGCGGGTAAAATATTGAAGAGAAATTGGGAAATAGGCTTAAAGCTAAGAACTGCTGGTGGTGCACCTTATACGCCTTTCAATAAAGAATTTTCTTCTGTAGATTCGAACTATAATGTAAATCCTGCTGGCTTTTTAGACAATAGCAAATTAAACACCAATCGTTTGCCTGCATTTTACCAATTAGATGCCCGCATCGATAAAAAATATAATTTCAAGAAATGGAATTTGAATGTATTTATTGACATCACTAATTTAACCAATGTACAATTGGAGAATAAACCGATTTTTGCTTTAGATAGAGACGAAGCGGGTAATAAACAAATAGACCCTAACGATCCAAGTAAATATAAAACCAAATTACTTTCTGATAAATCGGGTAGTCTATTATCGACGATTGGTATCATCATTGAAATTTAACAGCGCGTTAATTTTTGCAATGATTTTTTCGCTAGCACCTTTTCCGCTGGAAATAAACTGTCGACTTTTTTCGCAAGCCGCAAAGTAATTAGTCTCGTTTAAATATAGCTGATCTATAGCAGCTATAAAGCTTTCGGTGTTATATATACTAATAGCAGCGCCTATAGCAATGAGTTGTTTAGCTTCATCGAACTTGCTATAATTAGGACCAAAAATAACTGGTTTGCCAAATGCTGCCGCTTCTAAGGTATTATGAATACCTACACCAAAACCGCCGCCAATATAGGCCATGCCTGCATATTGATATAGCGAACTAAGCATGCCAATGTTATCGATAATTAAAACCTTAGCTGCCGCTACAGTAATTACATTAGCCTGACTATAGCGAATGCATGCATGATTAAAAGTAGCTTCGATTTCTTGCAATCTACTTTCTTTAATTTCGTGTGGTGCAATAATAAATTTGAAATTACTGTTGTTTAAAAGCGAAGCAATTATTTTTTCGTCGGGGCTCCAGGTGCTACCACCTAGTAATATATCTTTTCCTTTTACAAATTGTTCGATGATTGTATTTTGATGTTGTTTAGCTGCATTGGCTGTAACCCTGTCAAATCGGGTATCTCCGGTTATCAGTACTTGTTCAATACCAATGCTATTTAATAAATTTTTACTGCTTTCGTTTTGCACAAAAAAGAAGCGTACTTGTTTTAAAATTTTGCGGAAAAAACCTCCATACCATTTAAAAAAGATTTGCTCTTTTCTAAAAATGCCAGAAATTAAAAACAAGGGTATATTTTTTTGAGCTAAGTATTGAAAATAGAAATACCAAAATTCATATTTGGTAAAATAGGCTTGTGTTGGATTGATGAGCTCAATAAATTGTTTCGAACGACGCGCACCATCCATAGGTAAATAAAATACATAGTCTGCCGCAGCATGTATTTTTTTAGCTTCATATCCCGAAGGCGAAAAAAAAGTCATTACTATTTTATGGTCTGGATATTGTAATCGAATGGCTTCTTGAACGGGCCGGCCCTGTTCAAACTCGCCCAGCGAAGCATAATGAAACCAAATTCTTTTTTCGTTTTCGCTTAAACTAAGGCTTATGCTTTCGAAAATATTTTTTCGGCCAGCTAACCATAATTTTGCTTTGGGATTAAAATTAGCGGCAATTCTAATGACTAGCAAATAAAAGGCAATGCCTATTTGATAAATAATTTTCATTATTTGTAGTAAAATTCTTTAGGCATGCGTTTGTAAAGCGGCACAATTAATCCCAATTTTAATCCAATTAAATAATCATTTCTTTTTTGAAGATCTTGGCTTTGGCTAAAATAATCATACGACCGGCGACTTTGGGTAAAGGCTTGCGTAAATTCTGCTCCTACATAAAAATTAAAAGTTTTTTGATTGCTCATGTGCCAGTATCCAATAAACTCATTGAATGCAAGTCCATTGCTTAAACGATCGTAGCCTTTCTTATAGTCATCTGTCAGTTCTGGAATATTATTTTCGATCACTTCTATTTGAATTTTATGTTGTAAAAATCCTATACCTGTTGTGATGAATATGCCTGAATTTTGATTGGGTCCAATAACTGGAAATAATTTTCCAACTTTAAGATAAGTACTCATTCCGCGTTGAAATAATCGAACATCGCCTGCATACCCCCCGTCGGTTAAAATATGTCCTTTACTATTGCGGATGCTATCTAAAATATTTGATTCGTTGATATTATTGCCAAAATGATAATTTAAATCGAAACCATAAACCCAATTATTAGCCAACTTTCTGTTAAAATTTACCCCTACACTCGAACTGTTCCCAAATCGGGTTTTCATATCACCGGCAGAAAGGTACATTCCGGTATTGACCGATAAGGCAGATATGCTAATGGCTTCTCCTTTGAAACTTACGCGTTGCGCATATCCTACTGAAAATAAGCAGGAAAGAAACAAGGCTAAAAAAAGGCTAAGCGTAACAGTGTTTTTCATGGTATTTAGGCTAAGTAATTTGCAGATCAATCCGTATATTCGTAGCTAATATCGCTAAAATCGATCATTTTATTATAAACGTTCAATTTCTGCAATATTATTAGCTAATTCAAGGGTTTTACTATTTATTTTTCAAAATATGAAGATTGCAGTTGTAGGAACGGGATATGTAGGATTGGTTACGGGAACTTGTTTAGCCGAAGTGGGTATTCAAGTAACTTGTGTAGACATCGACGAAAAAAAGATAGCGGGTTTAAAAGCAGGCATCATGCCCATTTACGAACCCGGTTTAGAAGAGATGGTAACGCGTAATTTTCAAAAAGGGAAATTAAATTTTTCTACTTCTTTGAAAGAGGCGATGGTGGATTGCGATGTAGCATTTATTGCGGTAGGTACGCCTCCAGGCGAAGATGGCAGCGCCGATTTAAAATATGTTTTAGGCGTGGCCAAAGAAATTGGCACACACATGACTAATTATTTAGTATTAGTTACTAAAAGCACCGTGCCTGTGGGAACCGCTAATCTAGTGCGTGCTACGGTTGCGCAAGCCATTCAAGATAGAAACGAAAATTTAGCATTTGATGTGGCTTCTAATCCCGAATTTTTAAAAGAAGGTGCAGCAGTAGACGATTTTTTAAAGCCCGATAGAATAGTGATTGGTGTTGCTTCTCAGCGAGCGGAAGATGTATTAAAAAAATTATACAAACCATTTGTTTTAAATGGACATCCGATTATTTCTATGGATATTCCATCGGCCGAGATGACTAAATACGCTGCGAATGCGATGTTAGCCACCAAAATTTCTTTCATGAACGACATTGCAAATTTATGCGAAATTATGGGAGCCGATGTAAATATGGTGCGCCGTGGCATTGGTTCGGATCCGCGTATTGGCAATAAATTTATTTATCCGGGTATTGGTTATGGTGGATCTTGTTTTCCAAAAGATGTGAAAGCATTAATTAAAACCGCCTACGAAAACGGCTACCATATGGGCGTGCTCAAAGCGGTAGAAGAAGTGAACGATAAACAAAAATCTGTTTTATTTGATAAAGTGATGCGTCATTTTGATGGGAACATTAAAGGAAAAACATTTGGCATGTGGGGTTTATCTTTTAAACCAAAAACAGATGACATGCGTGAAGCACCTTCTTTAGTAATCATCGAAAAATTATTGGCGCAAGGGGCGATTGTAAAAGTACATGATCCCATTGCCATGAAAGAAGCAAAACATATTTTAGGTGATCAAGTGATTTTTTGCGAACAGCAAGAACAGGCCATTGCCAGTGCAGATGCACTGTTGGTGGTGACCGAATGGGCCGATTACCGCGCACCAGATTTAACCGAATTAAAAACAAGTTTAGCAAGCCCAATCATTTTTGATGGCCGCAATATTTTTGATGCAAGCGAAATGCGCGAGCATGGATTCACCTATTATGGAATTGGAATAAATTAATTATGAAATCAAAAAGAGTATTAATTACCGGTGCAGCAGGATTTTTAGGATCTCATCTTTGTGATCGATTCATCAAAGAAGGATTTCGTGTAGTAGCGATGGATAATTTAATTACGGGTTCTTTAACAAACATCGAGCATCTTTTTAAATTAGAACAATTCGAATTTTACCATCACGATGTTTCTAAATTTGTGCATGTACCTGGCGAAATAGATTATATTTTACATTTTGCTTCGCCTGCGAGTCCGATCGATTATTTAAAAATTCCGATTCAAACGTTAAAAGTTGGATCATTAGGAACCCATAATTTATTGGGTTTAGCAAAAGCAAAAAAAGCACGCATGCTGATTGCTTCTACCTCTGAAGTATATGGCGACCCTACGGTTCATCCACAAACAGAAGATTATTGGGGCAATGTAAATCCAGTTGGTCCGCGTGGTGTTTACGACGAAGCAAAAAGATTTCAAGAAGCCATGACCATGGCTTACCATACTTTTCATGGATTAGAAACTAGAATTGTAAGAATATTTAATACCTATGGTCCACGCATGCGACTCAACGATGGAAGGGTTTTGCCTACATTTATTGGCCAAGCATTACGCGGCGAAGATTTAACTGCTTATGGCGATGGTTCACAAACCAGGTCGTTTTGTTATGTCGATGATTTAGTAGAAGGAATTTATCGTTTATTATTTAGCGATTACGCTTATCCTGTAAACATTGGTAACCCCGACGAAATTACCATTGCCCAATTTGCGGAAGAGATTATTAAATTAACGGGTGCAAAACAAAAAATTATTTTTGAACCCTTACCACAAGACGATCCAAAACAAAGAAGACCAGATATCTCTAAAGCCATTGAATTATTAGATTGGCAGCCAAAAGTAAACAGGGCCGATGGTTTGAAGATCACCTACGATTATTTCAAATCTTTACCCGATAAAGAATTGAAGCCTAAAGATTTTGTATCCTACAATAAATAAGATGAAAAAGATTTTAGTAACTGGTGGTACAGGTTATATTGGTTCGCATACCGTGATCGAATTAATTAAATTAGGTTACGAAGTGTTGGTGATCGATAATTTATCGAATTCTAAAGCCGAAGTAATCGATATTATAGAAAGTATCACTGCTGTGCGTCCGCATTTCGAAAAAATAGAAATGTGTGATAAAGCGGCATTAGCTAATTATTTCAGTAAGCATTCCGACATCGCTGCAGTCATTCATTTTGCAGGCATGTTACAAGTAGCAGAGTCGGTCGAAAATCCGCTGAAGTATTACCACAACAATATGTTTTCTACCATTAATTTATTAGAATGCATGGTAGCTTATAAAATTAAAAATATTGTTTTTTCTTCTTCTTGTACTGTTTACGGAAACCCAACGCAGTTGCCAGTTACAGAAACAGCACCGGTACAAAAAGCGATGTCGCCTTATGGAAACACCAAACAAATGGGCGAAGAAATTTTAGAAAATGTAGCCAAGGCAAACGATATAAATGTGATTACGCTTCGTTATTTTAATCCTATTGGCGCACACGAATCGGCAAAAATAGGAGAGATACAACATGGCGTGCCGCATCATTTAATTCCATACATTACCGAAACAGCAGCGGGCATAAGAAAACAATTAAATGTTTTTGGAGGCGATTACCAAACGCACGACGGCACTTGTGTACGAGATTATATTCATGTGGTTGATCTTGCAAAAGCACACATAGCGGCTATTTCAAGACTCCTCTCGCAAAAAAATGAAGCAAAATTAGAAGTGTTTAACATTGGTACTGGCCTAGGTTATTCGGTGCTAGATATTATTAGCGCTTTTGAAAAAGCAACTAACATTAAAATTAATTATCAAATTGTAGATAGGAGGCCTGGCGATGTAGAAGCGGTTTACGCAGATACCACTTTAGCTGAAAATAAATTAAATTGGAAAGCGGTATTGAGCATTGAAGATATGATGCGCAGTGCATGGAATTGGGAACAAGCGCTAGCCGCAAAAAAATAAATTATGCAAAATTATCAACACGTAGTAATTACCGGAGCAGCCGGTTTCATTGGTTCACATGTTATTCGTTTGTTTGTCAATAAATATCCGAATACCCATTTTTATAATTTAGATAAATTAACCTATGCAGGTAATTTGGCTAACTTAACCGATATCGAAAACAAATCGAATTATACTTTTATTAAAGCAGATATTACAGATGCCCTGCAAATCGAAGCATTATTTCAGCAATACCAATTTGATGCAGTGATTCATTTAGCCGCGGAGTCGCATGTAGATCGTTCTATTATCGATCCAACAGCATTTGTAATGACCAATGTAATTGGTACCGTAAATTTATTGAATAGCGCCAAAGCATTATGGAAGAGCGATGTACATAAAAATGCGCCTCATCGTTTTTACCATGTTTCTACCGACGAAGTATATGGTTCATTAGGCGAAACAGGTATGTTTACCGAAACAACCAGTTACGATCCGCATTCTCCTTACTCTGCTTCTAAAGCAAGTTCGGATCATTTTGTGCGTGCATACCACGATACTTATCAAATGGATTGCGTGATTTCAAACTGTTCTAATAATTATGGTTCTTTTCATTTTCCAGAAAAATTAATTCCATTATCGATTAATAACATTAAAAATAATTTACCCATTCCAATTTATGGTAAAGGAGAAAATGTACGCGATTGGTTATGGGTAGAAGATCATGCGCGTGCAATTGAGGTAATTTTTAATGGCGCAAAGCCAGGCGAAACCTATAACATAGGCGGGCACAACGAATGGACAAACATTGATTTGATTCATTTATTGTGTAAAATAATGGATGAAAAATTAGGACGCGAGCAAGGAAGTTCTGCAAAATTAATTACTTATGTAACCGATCGTGCAGGCCATGATTTGCGTTATGCGATTGATTCTTCGAAATTACAAAATGATTTAGGTTGGAAACCAAGTTTACAATTCGAAGAAGGTTTAGCGAAAACAGTAGATTGGTATTTACAAAACGAAGATTGGTTGAACAATGTAACCTCTGGTAATTACCAAAATTATTACGCCAAACAATACGATCATCGTTAAATATTATTCGTGTCGAAGTGCTTCGACAGGATCTAATTTAGAAGCTTTTAAAGCAGGGTAAAATCCTGCAAAAAGCCCTACGAGCATGCAAAGCGCCACGCCGCTAAACATCCACAACCAGGGCACGATAAAGCCTCCGCCAATAAACATCGACATCAAATTACCGATGGCGATGCCCAGTATAATGCCACCAATGCCACCGAGTTGGCAAATCACAATGGCTTCAATTAAAAATTGTCTGCGAATGACGCCAGGCGTTGCACCCATCGCTTTACGCAATCCAATTTCTTTGGTTCTTTCGGTAACCGATACCAGCATGATATTCATTAATCCAATAGAAGCGCCTAATAAAGTGATGATGCCAATAATGGTTGCTGCAATGGTGATGAATTTTAAATTATCGATAAGCGAACTGGCTAAACTATCGCTTTGGGTAATTTGAAAATTATTTTCATCACTGGTATTTATTTTTCTAATATTTCTAAAAATGCCAGTTCCTTCAGACACCGCGCCATCGAGTAAATTACCATCGTTTACCATAACAGTAATGGTATAAGATGTATTTGGATTGGTATTGATTAATTTTCCTTTGACTAATGGAATTATACAAACCTTATCGCCTCCAAAGCCCATGCTGCTGCCCTTTTCGGCGAGTATGCCAATGACTCTAAATTTATCGCTGCCAATGGTGATGATGTTGCCTTCTGCTACTCCGTCTTTAAATAAGGTCTTTTTAACTTCGCTGCCGATCATCGCAACTCCGGTGCCAAATTCTTGTTCACTGTTCGAAAAATTTCTACCCTCGGCTAATTTATAACCAGCCGTAAATAAATAATTTGCATCCGATGCAATGACAGAAATATTAGGATTGGTTTTGTTGGTTTTGTATTTGGCTGTTGACGCAAAAGAGGCAAAAGAAGAAACCGAAACGGTTGCAGGAAATTTAAATTTGCGTTTAAAATCTGCGGCTTGGTCAAAAGTAATATTATCGAATCTTTTTTGTTTGGCTCTGCCACCGCCTATACGAATACTGCCCGAGCCTCTATTTCGGATACTGTAAGAATTTGCACCCATGCTGGCAAAATTATCGTTGATCGATTTTTTCATGCCATCGATAGAAGTTAAAATACCGACCAAAGCCATAATACCAATGGCAATAATTAATGCGGTTAAAACAGTGCGCAGTTTATTGTCGTTGATGGAGCCAAAGGCTACTTTAATATTGTCTTTGAGTTTCATGATGCGAAAAATACCTATATTTTTTAAAAAGCTCCGAATCACCTAAAATTGTTACGCAATAAGGAAATAAAAAAAGGAGCCTTTGGCTCCTCTTTCTTTTATCAAATGCTGAATTAGGCGCTAAATGAACTGCCGCAACCGCATGTGCTGGTTGCGTTGGGGTTGTTAAAGGTAAAGCCCCTAGAATTTAAGCCATCTTGAAAATCTACTTCGGTGCCTAATAGGTAAAGTCCATGCGATTTATTCATGAATACTTTTACGCCGTCTATTTCAAACTCTTGGTCTTTATCTTGTTTCTTGTCGAAGCCAATGGTATAGCTCATTCCTGAACATCCACCACCATCTACGCCAACTCTTAAACCAAATTCTTCGTTGAGTTCTTTTTCAGAAATTATTTTTTTTACCTCTTTTACCGCATTAGCTGTTAAGCTTACTGGGGTAAAAGTTTGAATTGGGTTTGCTACTGTTTCCATTTATTGTTCTTTCTTAATTATACAAAAGTACATCTATACTACCTTATTACAAACACCTAGCTGTTTTTGTTTCATTAAATCTAAAATTTATAGGGTCTGTGCTAAATTAGGGCATTTTAAGCCGAAATACCTCCATTTAAATATTGCTCCTTTAGCCTATTTTTTGCACATTTGTAAGCATATAAAAAACATTCAAAATGAATTGGTCTATCTTTTTTCTGGAGTTATTAAAATTAATTATTCCTTCGCTAATTGTATTTTTAACCGCTTATTACATTATTACTTCTTATTTAGAAAGTGATTACAATAAAAAAATGTTGGAATTGAAATTAGCAAACCAACAAAGCATATTGCCATTGCGTTTACAAGCCTACGAAAGATTGACCATTTTTTTGGAAAGAATTAACCCAAGTGCCATGATACTTCGCACCCATGTAAATGGTTTAACGGCGCGCGAATTTCAGCAAGTATTGGTACAAGATATCCGTTCGGAATTTGATCATAATGTTGCACAGCAAATGTATGTAGCGCCACAAACATGGACCATGATTAAAACGACTAAAGAAGACACTATTAATATGATTAATTTTGCATACAATGCTTTACCTGCCGATGCAACGAGTGTTGATTTAAGCAAAACAATTTTTGAAAGTTTAGCAGTGGCAGAACGCAATCCACACGAAGTAGCAATTGCAATGATTCGCACAGAAGTACAAACACTTTTTTAATTTATGGCAGCTTCGAATTCTAAAAAAACATCATCAGGAATTACCATTAAAACGGTTTATTGTACACCAACCGAACATAAAGATTTACCTGGCGAATTCCCCTTTACTAGAGGGATACAGCCCGACATGTACCGTGGCAGGTTATGGACGATGCGTCAATATGCTGGTTTTTCTACCGCCGAAGAATCAAATAAAAGATACCATTATTTATTGCAACAAGGCACCATGGGTTTATCGGTTGCTTTTGATTTGCCAACACAAATTGGTTACGATTCGGACCACGATTTTGCAGATGGCGAAGTCGGTAAAGTAGGCGTTGCGATTGATTCTTTGCAAGACA
Organism: uncultured bacterium; assembly: GCA_903828245.1. Classification (GTDB taxonomy): domain Bacteria; phylum Bacteroidota; class Bacteroidia; order Sphingobacteriales; family Sphingobacteriaceae; genus CAIKLP01. The sequence goes on from CAIKLP010000004.1 coordinate 18,981, forward strand.
TGGAAATTTTATTTGATGGTATACAATTAGAAGAAATTACGACTTCAATGACCATCAATGCTACTGCAGCTATTTTATTAGCTATGTATTTAGCATTGGCAAAAAAGCAAGGAGCCGATTGGTCAAAAATTTCTGGCACCATTCAAAATGATATTTTAAAAGAATACGCCGCACGCGGTACTTATATCTATCCTCCAAAAGCTTCTATGCGTTTAATTACAGATGTTTTTGAATTTTGTAGCAAAGAGGTACCTAAATGGAATACGATTTCTATTTCTGGCTATCATATTCGAGAAGCGGGATCTACTGCGGTGCAAGAATTAGCTTTTACATTGGCCAACGGAAAATCTTATTTACAAGCGGCCATAGATAAAGGTTTAGCCATCGATGTTTTTGCTAAGCGTTTATCTTTCTTTTTTAATTGTCATAATAATTTCTTTGAAGAAATTGCCAAGTTTAGAGCTGCGCGTAGAATGTGGGCAAAAATCACCTCCGATTTAGGGGCGAAAGATCCGCGTGCCATGCAATTGCGTTTTCATACACAAACAGGAGGTTCTACGCTAACTGCGCAACAACCCATGAATAATATTGTGCGGGTAACAAATCAAGCGATGGCAGCTGTATTAGGTGGCACGCAATCATTACACACCAATGGTTACGACGAAGCCTTGGCATTGCCTTCCGAGGCAGCTGCAAAAATTGCTTTACGTACACAACAAATCATTGCCTACGAATCGGGTGTAACCGATACGGTAGATCCATTAGCTGGTTCTTATTTTGTCGAAGAATTAACCGACACCATGGAACAAGAAGCTTGGAAATACATCGAAAAAATTGATGCCATGGGTGGTTCGGTGCAAGCCATCGAAGAAGGCTATATTCAAAAAGAAATTGCCGATGCGGCTTATGTTTATCAAAAAGAAATGGAAGCGGGCGAAAGTATTTTGGTGGGTGTCAATAAATTTACCCAAGACAAAGAACCTTTCGAATCTTTATTTTCTGTAAACGACAGTATTCGAATTCAGCAAATCGAAAAATTGGTACAATTGCGCGCAAATAGAGACAATGCTAAGGTTTCGGCTATTTTAGCTAATTTAAAAATTGCCGCTAATAGTAATGAAAACTTAATGCCAATTATTATCGAAGCAGTCGAAAATTTAGCCACCTTAGGCGAAATTGCAGATACCTTAAGAAGTGTATTTGGCGAATATTAATTTTTAAGAAATGATTCAGAAAAAAAAAATTGCTTTATTTGTAGTTGTGCTTTTTTTAACAGCTTGTAGCAAGCAGTTAATTTTAAAGCAAACGAATATTTCGCAAATCAATGTTGCCGCTAAGGTGCAACCCGATCAATCTATTTTAGATTTTTATGCACCCTACAAAAATTCCTTAGACTCGCAAATGAATCGTGTTGTTGGCACCAGTGCCATTGCCTTAGCTAAAAATAGTCCAGATAATAATTTAAGTATTTTCTTTGCCGATGCAGTTGCAGCATCTTGTAAGCAGCGCAATGCGGTTTTTGATTTTGCATTCCCAACAACCAATGGTGGCATTCGCAATTCGATGCCACAAGGTGATTGGACTTTGCGCAATATATACGAGCTCATGCCATTCGAAAACGAATGTGTATTGCTCACTATTTCAGGAAAAAAAATAAACAGTTTGGTCGATTTTATCATTGCAAAGGGAGGCCAACCACTTGCAGGGATTACCATTCAAGCCATTGCTCCTGCGGCAGCAATTGTCAAAATCAATGGTTTAGCAGTCGATACCAATCGTAACTATATTGTGCTTACTTCCGATTATTTAGCCAATGGGGGCGATGGTATTGTAGCATTTGCAAAACCCATCGACAAAGTGAGCCTGCATTATAAAACACGAGATGCCATTTTAGATTATGTGCAATCGCAACAACTTATAGGTAAAACCATTAATCCAAACATCGATGGAAGAATTAAAATCCAGCAGTAGAAGATCCTTTATCAAAACATTATCGGCATCGGCTGCATTATTGGCAATCGGCGCTAATCCATTAGCTGCAGCTGCTAAAGAACGAATTACAAAGCTCACCATTTTACACACCAACGATGTACACAGTAGAATAGATCCATTTCCAGAAGATGGCTCGAGGAATGCAGGTTTAGGTGGCGTAGCAAGACGCGCTTCGCTTATAAAGCAAATCAGAGCAGAAGAAGCGCAGGTATTATTATTAGATGCGGGCGATATTTTTCAAGGAACACCTTATTTTAATTTATATGGTGGCGAACTCGAAATCAAACTCATGTCTAAATTAGGTTATGATGCCGCAACCATGGGTAACCACGATTTTGATGCGGGTATAGATGGTTTCGAAAAACAATTAAAACATGCCAACTTTCCATTTTTGATTGCGAATTATGATTTCAGTGGTACGGTGCTAGAAGGTAAGACACAGCCTTTCAAGGTGTTTCATAAAGGAGCACTCAAAATAGGCGTGTTTGGTTTAGGCATTGCACTCGAAGGTTTAGTGGAGGCAAGTAATTACGGTCAAATCAAATACCTCGACCCTATTCCAGTAGCGAATCAAATAACCAATCAATTAAAGCAGGAGCATCAATGCGATTTAGTGATCTGCCTATCTCATTTAGGCTATTCCTATAAAGACAATAAAGTCTCAGACAAGGTCTTAGCCGATCAAACAAGCGGTATTGACCTGATTATAGGCGCGCATACGCATACTTTCATGACGGCGCCCGAAATACGCAAAAACAAGCAAGGAGAAGAGGTAAGGATATTCCAGGTTGGTTTTGCAGGGATTAATTTGGGTCGAATCGACTATTATTTTGAAAAAGGGCGCAAGAAAAAGCAAGCAATTGGCCTTTCGATGCGCATAGACCAACAATTAGCCGACGATTTTGAAATTGCTTAGGTTTTTAAAATAAATAAATTCATTTTCAGCGACTTATATTTTGCTTTAAAATCTTTTTTGCAAGCTTTGATTTTAGAAATATTTAGCTGAAATTCGATTAGTTTATGATTGTCAATCAATTATAGGTCGTATCTCGAAAAGCCTTAACTATAAAGGCTTTCACCAATTACGAAAAAATACTCGAAAAAAATAATTTTATTTTTTTTTATTTTTTTTTTCGGCAAAAAACGCCTTCTTGCTAGTTAAA
>CAIKLP010000005.1 GCA_903828245.1 uncultured bacterium
ACTTAATGCATTGGTAGTCAATAAATTAAGAACATTTCTATCATTATTAGGTATCTCCATTGGTATTTTTACCATTATAACGGTTTTTACCTTAGTCGATTCTTTAGAAAATAATTTAAATAAAAGCGTTCAGAAACTAGGAAATGATGCCATTTATGTCCAAAAATGGCCCTGGGAATTTGGAAGCGATTACCCTTGGTGGAAATATTTTAACAGGCCTTCGCCATCTTATCAAGATTTCGAAAAGATTCAAAAACGTGCAGGAGCAAATATCAAAGCAGTCGCTTTTCAAATTAGCATCAACGATAAAACGGTAAAATATAGAAATAAGAATGTCGAAAATGTGAATGTAATTGCTGCATCTCACGATTTTGATCAAACAAGGGTACTGGATTTTGAACGAGGAAGATATTTTACTGTTGCCGATTCTAGGAGCGGCAAGAACTATGTTTTATTAGGCTTTGAGGTAGCTAAAGGTTTATTTGAAAACGCAGATCCAGTTGGTCAAACAGTAAAAATAAGTGGAAGGAATTTAAAAGTCTTAGGTGTTTTTAAAAAAGAAGGGGAAGATATTTTAAATAGTTCCATAGATAATGCTGTTTTAATTCCGATTAATTTTGCTCGAAATATTGTCGATACCAAGAGTGATAATTTCGATCCTAAAATTATCATCAAAGCGGCAGCTAACATTACTTTAAACGAGTTAGCGAATGAGATGAAAGGTCAAATAAGAGCCATTAGGCGATTATCTCCACGAGAAGAAGACGATTTCTCTTTGAATCAATCCAGTATGTTATCCTTGCAGTTAGATTCTTTATTTGGCGTGGTAAATATTGCAGGTTGGATAATTGGTGGATTTTCTATTCTAGTTGGTGGATTTGGAATTGCCAATATCATGTTTGTTTCTGTAAAAGAAAGAACCAATATTATAGGCATTCAAAAATCATTAGGAGCAAAAAATTATTTTATTTTATTGCAATTTTTAGTAGAAGCGGTGGTCTTAAGTATTATTGGTGGAATAATAGGATTGATCATCGTGTATATCATTACCTTGGTTGCAGCCGCATTTGATTTTGAATTAGTATTGAGTCTTGCCAATTGTATGCTTGGCTTAGGCGTATCGGCTATAATAGGCGTTTTGTCTGGGTTTTTGCCAGCATGGAATGCCTCTCAATTAAATCCGGTAGATGCCATTAGGGCAAAATAAATTAATTTTTTAAGTCAGCAGCTTCGCTCAACAAGGCTAATTTATTAATTGGCACAACACCTACTTTTTCGCAAACTAAACCGCCTGCTAGATTTGCAATGGCTGCAATTTTTTCGTTAGGCATTTCCCCAGCATAACACAATGCCGCTACACTAATCACCGTATCGCCAGCCCCAGAAACATCAGAAATATTTCGAATGTGTGCCGGAATTTTATAGTTTTTTTCTGAATCCATTAAGAAAACGCCATGCTCTGAAAGTGTTATCAATACTACATTTGCATTGATTTGATTTTTCAATTCTTTACTTGCAGCTACTAATTGATCATCAGATAAATGATTGAATTCGATCTTTAAACCTTCTTTTAATTCTTTTAAATTTGGTTTAAAAAGCCCTACATTTTTATAGCTTAAAAAGTTTCGTTTTTTAGGATCAACTACGGTTTTAATGCCTGCATGATTCGCTATGGAAATTAATTTTTCGATATTATGACTGGTTAATACGCCTTTATCATAATCCTGAAATATGATTACATCAATTTGATGAGCAGCAATTATATTTTTTACTTTTTCAATAAAATTATTTTCTTCATGTAGGTTTAATGGTTGATCTATTTCTTCGTCGATGCGCAATAAATGTTGATGATGTTTAATCACTCTTGTTTTAAGGGTGGTAATACGATCTTTACTTTGGAGTATACCTTCTGCCGATATTTTTAAGTCATTTAATAGCGCAATGAATTTTTTCCCATTTTCGTCATCACCTATAACCGAGCATAATATAGGGTTTGCACCCATTGATTGAATATTTAAAGCCACATTTGCGGCACCACCCAATCGATCTTCTTTTTTAGTAACCGAGAGCACAGGCACTGGTGCCTCTGGCGAAATTCGATCGACTTTTCCCCACACATATCCATCGATCATTACATCTCCAATAATCAATACATTCATTTGATTGAATGATTCAAAGATGTTTTTTAATTGTGTTAATTCCATTATACTAATTTTGCTAATTCAACTTTAATTCTTTGCATCGCTATTCTTAAATTTTCTTCTGCTGTTGCATAAGAAAATCTAATATTATTTGGACTACCAAAAGATTCGCCAGAAACGACGGCCACATTGGCTTCTGTTAATAAATACATGCATAAATCTTCTGCATTATTGATGGTGCCAGCTGCATGTTTTTTTCCGAAATAATAAGTGACATCTGGAAAAAAGTAAAATGCACCAGCCGGTTTGTTAGTGATAAAGCCCGGTATTTCTTTAATTAATTCGTAAACTAAATCTCTTCTTTTTTGAAAAGCAGCTTTCATCGACAAGGTTGCTGTTAAAGGCGAATCTAATGCGGCTATTGCGGCTCTCTGAGCTATTGAACAAGTAGCAGAAGTAAATTGACCTTGCATCTTATCGCATGCTTTAGCTATGGCAAGCGAAGCCCCCATGTAGCCTAATCTCCAGCCTGTCATGGCAAATGCTTTTGATAAACCATTAATGACTATACATCGCTCGCTAATACTTTTAAATTCGGCTATAGAAGTATGGCTGGTATCGAAATTAATATGTTCATATATTTCATCAGATAAAATATAAATCGATGGATTTTTTTCAAAAACCGCAACCAATTCGGCTAGTTCTGCTTTCGAATAAACAGATCCAGAAGGATTGCAAGGCGAAGAGAACATAAATAATTTTGTTTTGGGTGTAATGGCATCAGCAAGTTCTTTTGCATTGATTTTAAAATCTGCTGAAACACTTGTTTGCACATAAACTGGAACACCCTCTGCTAGTTTTATCATTTCTGAATAAGACACCCAATAAGGAGCAGGTATAATAACTTCATCGCCAGGATTGACAATAGAAAGCACTGCGTTGGCAATGCTTTGTTTTGCACCAGTAGACACTACAATTTGATCGGGGCTATAATTTAAGTTGTTTTCTCTTTTAAATTTCCTACAAATGGCTTCTCTTAAATCGAGGTAACCAACCACAGGAGTATAGTAGGAGAAATTTTCGTCTATTGCTTTTTTTGCAGCAATTTTAATATGGTCGGGTGTCGGAAAATCGGGTTCACCCAAACTTAGACTAATGATATCTTTTCCTTGTGCTTTTAATTCGCGACTTAATTTAGCCACTTTTAAAGTTTGTGATTCGGAAAATAGATTAAGCCTATCCGCTAATTGCTCCATATTGCTATATTAAGATTCTGCTAAAATACTAAAATTGTTTTAGAGGGTATAGCTAATTCCCATCGAAAGCACTAAATTATAGTAGCGTTCCATAGAATTGTTAAGGTCTAATACAGAAGTAGATAGACGGGTTTGAATTTTAGTTTGAGGGCTTAATTCATAACTTAAACCTCCTAAAATGCCATAATCTGTTGCATAAATTTGCTTCGAAACGTCGTAATTCTCTAATCCATCACTATAAACAGATTTGATATTTACTGCAGTATACACACCAAATTGAAGATTTAATTTAGGTTTAAATTGATAATGATAACAAAAGGGAATTTCAATATAATTGAATTTGAAAATAGAATCTTGAATGGGGTCTCCTAAGGTTACGACATCTTTGCTGCCTTTTTCGGAATATAAAAATTCAAAACTCCATTGTTGATTATTACTGATATTGCGAGAAACTCCGGCACCAGCCACTAATCCCAGCTTATTAAATCCAGCTAAATTATCACCATTTACTTGTGAAAAATTAATACCTGAACTTAACATTAATTTAAAATTTTGTGCTTTTGCAATAGAATGAAAAAGCAAGATGGATAGAATAAAAATTAACAGGGGCTTTAATTTAAACTGGATCATGTCCTAAATTTATTAAAAAATGAAGATATTTGCAGGATGATTGCAAAAAAAGATAGGCTAAACGCTATTATTTGGGTATTAATAGCAGGTGTATTTATTACGCTGCTCAAGTTCTATGCCTATTATCTTACGCATTCCAATGCTATTTTAACAGATGCGCTCGAAAATATCATCAATATTATTGCTGGCTCTTTTGCTTTTTATAGTATTTACTTATCGTCTTTACCTAAAGATTTGAATCACCCTTATGGACACGGAAAAGTAGAATTTTTTGCCGTTGGGTTTGAAGGGTCTTTAATTTTAATTGCGGGTATTACCATTATCTATAAATCTATTATTGCCATCATGCATCCAAATAGCATCAGTCATTTAGCAGATGGAATTTGGATTACTACAATTGCTGGTTTAGCCAATTATTTATTAGGTACCTTTTTAATAAAAAGAGGTAAAAAATTAAATTCAATCGTATTAACAGCCGATGGCAAACATTTAATGTCTGATGCATATACCAGTTTAGGTTTAATTGTTGGCTTAATTATTATTCAACTAACAGGCTATATTTTACTAGATAGTATTTTGTCAATTTTATTAGGGGGCTTAATTTTACACAATGGTTATCAGCTTTTGCGACATTCTGTTGCGGGTTTAATGGACGAAATTGATCCCAAAGTGGTAGATCAAATTGTAAAAATTTTAGGAGAGGCTAGAAATGATACTTGGGTAGACGTACATAATTTGCGTGCACAAAAATATGGTGCCGATTTACACATCGATTGTCATCTAACATTGCCACATTATTGGCATTTAAATCAAATGCATGATGAAGTACATTCTATCGAATTATTAATGAAAGAGCAAGCAGCAACGCAAGTAGAATTGTTTATTCATGTTGATCCTTGTTTGCCTCAATGTTGTTTTTATTGTGCTGTTCCGAATTGTAAAGAGCGTCAAACAGCACAAAATAGTACCATTACATGGACGAAAAAAAACATCATGAAAAATACCAAACACTTTGTCGATTAATAGGCTAGGTACTGTTTAAATACCTGCTGCATATAAGCCCTACCATTTTGCAAATTAGTTTTGGGGTTTATTTCAGGCTTACTATTAAATACTATTTTGTTGTTGATGTTGTCTTGAACAATGGTTTGATTCCTATTTACCCATCCAAATCCATTATCAAAACTATAAAAAGCAAAAGGAATCGATTGCGGGTTCAGCAAATCTTTAGACCATTTAAATTGATCATGATTGATGTTTAATTGGCAGAGCAAGGTAGCGGCTAAATCTGTTTGTGAACCTAGTAAATGTATCCTTTTTCCTCTGTAATTCGGTTTAATCACTTCGCCAGAAAAAATTAATGGGATCCTAAATTTCCTAAAATCAAATGCGGTACTGTATTCTTTTGGTAATCGATGCCCATGATCAGCTACAAAAACAAACAAAGTATTTTTATACCACTTTTCTTTTTTAGCAGCTTCCATAAAATGCTGAATGCATTGATCGGTATAATTTGCCGATTTTCTAAAAAGTTGGGGTAGGTCATTTCCCTTAAAGCTAGAAGCAATAGGTATTTCAAATGGTTCGTGTGAACTTAGGGTAAGTGTTATTGCAAAGAAAGGTTGGGGCTTATTTTTCAATTCGCTGTTTAATTTATCGAATAAAAAACCATCATGTGCACCCCATTTAGAATTCATTTGATTGGATTCAAAATTATTTTTATCAATAATTTGATGGACACCACTAGCAAGTAAATAGGATTTAAAATTTGCAAATTCGGATTCGCCACCATAAATAAAAAATGGTTGATAACCATTGTTAATCATAGATTGTGGCATGGAGGGTAATTTTTCAAATTTATCGGGTTGGTGAATAATAGATCGAACAGCTTGAGAGGGAAAGCCACTAAGCAGCGCAACCAGGCCCTTATCGGTGCGATCTCCCGACGCATAAATAGAATCAAATGCAATACCCTCATTTGCCAGTTTGCTGAGGTATGGGCTCACATTCGCTTCTCCGCCAAAACTACCTACCACATCAGAGGTAAAGCTTTCTAAAATAACTAATACCACATTTGGTTTGTTATTAGTTAATATATTTTCGCTGTTTTGCGTTTGAGTAATTGGATATAAATCTGCTACAGCCGAAGTAGCCATGCTATCAGAAACAAATTGATAGGGATTTTTACTATTGAGCTTGTTTTGTAGCATAGAGGAGAGTAAATTCCAATCGGTATTTACTGTAGCATGATTATAGCTTGTATTATTGGAAAAATAAGCGGCACTTTGATTAATAGGCGCTAATTGCATTCCACCTCTTAAACATAGTATCATTAAAAAAGTTCCCGAAGGGATGCTAAGCAAAGACAACCAATTAAAACTTAGGTTTTCAAAAGGTTCCGATACATATTTTCTATAAAGCCAAAGTAGGCCCAATAGCTGTATTAAAAACAAGCTTATTCCTAACAATAATGGGGAAGAGGCACTAGAAGCCATTGCTTCGGAAGGAGATTGAATTAAAAAATCGATGGCCCTATTGTTAATTTTTGTTCCCCATTCGGTATAAATATGCAAATCAATGGTATGGGTGATGCTACTTAAAACAATAAATGTATAGTTGATTCTACTATATAAAAACTGAAAAATTGAATTGCTTTTGGGAATCAGTAAGGTGATAAAAAATAAAACCATTGGAATGCCTATAAAATAAGCGGCCATGGAAATGTCTAAAGGAAGACTATACCAAAATATTTTTCCAAAATCTATAAAAGTAAAGTCTTGGATTTTTACAATATGATATAGCACAAAAACAATTCGGTGTAGTAAAAAACTGAATAGCCAAAACAAAAATAAGTTGAAAAAATTACGAATAGCTTGTCTCATACTATATTATTTTTTTTAAATATAATAAAAAATACATCAGCGAAGCAGGATGCACTGGTAGCCATTATCGTAAGTGGAGTAGTATTTATTTGAATTTAAATAGCTAGTATTCAGTCTTTTATTACTTATAATTTGAATAGCATTTTCCTTTATATCTTTTAAGTTATAAGCTGCACATAGGAGGTAATCAGCCCTTTGATGATTGATTGTAGTAATTGGTCTGTAAGGATTGGGTTTTGCAATAAACAAGAAAGTTTTGTCATGTACACGCACCAGACTTTTGTCTTTGACCCAAACTAATTTAGTTAAATGCCAGCCAATTTTTTGAAAGTTTTGAATTATTTTATTCAAGGCAATTTGATTGCTATTTTGACTACAGACTAAAGTATATTGATCCGCACTTTTAATTAATATACACGGACTGTCTTTTTGATGGATAAGGTAATGCGTCGTTTTCCTATCTTGATAACGGATGAAGCAACTATTCATTAAAAAAAGCAAACTAAAACCAGCACCAAACCAATTCATCCATTTGATATGATGGATGAGGTAAAAACTATAACACAGTAGCAGGGCCATTAATAGGCAGGCTGCAGCCGAATCGATTTGGTAAAAATAACTTAATGCATAGGGTAATATGCTTATTTTATGTAAAATATAGCCCATTAGTGCAATGCATTTACTTAAAATTAAGCCAATGTATTTTGAAATCATTGGAATCGGATTAAGAGCTAGTATTGCAATGCCTAAATACAATGCGATACTAGAAAGCGGAATAGCTATGAGGTTTGCTAATAAAAAATAATTTGGAAATTGATGAAAATAATAAAGTGATATTGGTAAGGTGCTTAATTGTGCTGCAATAGACACAGTAATGAGCATCCAAATTTGATCTGCAATTTTATTTTTAAAATAGATTAGTCTGTATATCGCATCATAAAAATAGATAATTCCTAAAACGGCTAAATAGGATAATTGAAAACCAATATCGAATAAGTATGCGGGGTTTATGATTAATAAAAAAAAGGCAGATCCAGCAATCAAATTATAAGGATTACTTTGATGATTGATTTGTTTGCCAATGATACTAAAGGATATCATCACGGCAGACCTACAAACCGAAGGAGAAAGCCCAGTAATATAGGCATATAGACAAACAAAAGAAATAAGGATAATTGATTTAAGCAGCTGTGTTTTACCCCATTTAAAAAGCGATAATATTTTATTCAAAACCAGAAAAATAACGCTCACATGTAAGCCAGAAACAGATAAAATATGTATGGTACCTGTTTTCGCATAATCGGCTATCACTTCTTCTGAAATGCCCGATCTACTTCCTAATAATAGGGCAGAAGCAATTTTATAACTTTCCTCGCTAAGCAGATGTTTTTTTAAAATACTATCAAATTTATAGGCAATTAATAAACTATTTGTTTTGAGATAACTCATTTTTTTGATGCCAATAATTGTATCGCTATTTTTTAAATAAACAAAATGAAAAACTTGTTTTTTATTCCAAAAAGATTGTGCATTAAATTCACCTGGGTTTCTATTTTTTTGAAAAGAAATAATGTTAGATCTTAGATTTAAAACACTACCAAGCACTAAGGTTTTATCCTTAGTATATAGGAGTATTTTACCTTGTATATTTTGCTGAAAATCGCTGGCAATTACTTTAGCTAAGTATCTGTTATTTAGTGTATTATTACTTAAATTATCTACAATAATAACCTTTAGCATTTGGTGTTTTTTCCTAGAAAAATGCTCCTTTGATAAACCTTCTTGATGGGTCAGGTGGAGTAGAAAACCAAAGAAAATAAAAATGATATTTAAGCTCATTCCATTTAACCAATGAAAAGTAAATCTTTTGAATTTTTTGGAATAATAAAATTGAATAAAACAACTAAAAGCGAATAAAAAAAAGGCAATTACAATAATTATTATTTTAAATGGGAGATAAGTAGCGAGCATGATGCCTGTTATATAAGCAAGCAATAATCTGCCTAACACTACCGAACGCATTTGATTCCGAATCATAATTTTATGGCTAGTTGAATGGCATAATCAAGTAGATTACTTTTCCCTAAAACCTTGTTTTTGCTAGCTTTTAGGCTTAATGTACTATGTCTTCTAATTTTACTTTGTAAGTAAAAAAAAGCCCTGGTGCCATTTCCATTTAATAATACACTACTCAAATTGTTTGGCAATTGTTGTTCTGCGCTATAAATTCTGGTATCAAATTCGCAATTATAAAAAGTAATACCATAACCTATTGATAATTTTAAATCGCTTAGGGTATATTTTAAGGCACATTGGAAAGCGTTTGAATGGGTAATACTATTTGTTTTATAATCAAACCTGTGGAGTAAGTATAATTGTTTAGCTATTATTTTTTTTTAATACCAAAGTAGTACTGAAAATGTGCTGGTATTCATATTTTCCGATGGTTTCAGCGATTGCTATTTTACTATTATTTTTAATTTGTAAACTACTTTTAAATTGAATTTCATTTCCTATCCGATTGATAAAGATTAAAACTCCTTGTATTTTATTTTCTATACTAGGAACTTTAATTGTTTTTTCGGCGCCATTAATCAAATGGGTATTACTTACAATTTGGTAAAAGCTTTTTGAATTAATGGCTTGCTTAAAAGCAATACTAAATCCTAAATCATTTTTGACATTACCTTGCAACAATTGATTTGACGCAAATTCATTTTGATAATTTTCTGTAAAATAATTGAGTCCAAAAGCAACACTACTTTGTTTATTTAATATAGCCATACAAGCCAAATGGAAGGCGATTTTATCCTCAAAAACTGCTATTTCAGATCCAATAAGTAGGTTTTGATAATGACTCAAAAAGTCTAATGATAGCCCTTTTTTATTTTTAAACGCTTCTAAAATAGTGTTGATTCCAATTTGACTAGATTTAATATGATAGGCTATTCTAGCATTAAACATTGCTTGTGAAATTTGATTCTTACGATTAATTTCTGTGGTAGTTCTATGTAAACCACTGCTACTAACACTGTCCACTTTTTGATAAGATTGTGCTAAAAAATAGCTCCAGTTTTTTTGGTCTTTTCGAATCGCTATACCATTTTGATATCCTGATTCCATCCCAGATGCATAGGGGCTAAAGCCATTGTTTGTGGCTATTAATGTAGTCCAATCGGCAGCAAATTCGGTACCTTTGCCTTGCCCACTTAATAATCCTTGCCCTAAAAAACTTCGAAAACTACCGGCAATTACCTGTAGATTATTTTTAGTAAAATAGATGTTTCCACATAGATGGTCTAATGGAAATTGGATGGCGTTGAAATGATATTGTTCCCCAATATCTTGTTCTGTAGCTATCATCCACGATATTCCGTTAGTATTTTTATGACTTAATTTATGATATAAGCTAAACGAACTTCCTTGAAATAATTTTTCTTGATTGTTAAATTTAATTCTGGTAATAGCTGTAGAACTCGGTTCTTGGTAGTTAATTTCTGTTAGATGAATACAATATTTAGTTAGGTTCAATAAATCTTCTGTAGAAAAAACAGGGATAATTTGTAATTCGTAGAGGTCTATTATTTTTCCAGTAATTTCAATGTGAGCAATGATTGCATCAATTTGTTCGGCATTAAATAAACCAGAATTTTTTAATTCTGCAGCGCTGGCTTTCGATAAATTAATTGGATGATTAAGGTATTGATTTAAATTTTCTAATTGTTCAGTATTGATTTCTGCAGTGTTTTCGTCTACTTCGAGGCTAATTCTATCTAATTTATCAGTTTCTTCAAATACCTGTGCTTGCAAATTGATAACGCAGCAAATTAGCAGTATCAATAATTTAAAACGCATAATTAATTTTAATGGCAGGGCTATTACCTAGAAAGAAGTGATGGTTATTACTTAACCAATAAACAATACGCGTCTTTTTATAGGCAATCCCATAACCTAGAAATGGCGAAGCACTTGCGATTGCAGCTCGAATACTTATGCTTGAATTTAATTCATAGCTAAGACCAGCTTTAAGCAAATAAGCTTGAGATTTAGATAAACATAATGCGGCACAGAGCACTATTTGTTCATTAATTTGTTGGTTCAACCCAATTCGAACCGCACTTGGAATTTGATTTTTTTGATCGTTTATTTCTAAATTAAGGAGGTGTACAGCCCAACTTATACCACGCTTACGTTCATATATAAATCCTATTTCGGGTATGAAATTTATACTAGCTTGTTCGTTTGCAAACTTGCTTCGGATTGCGTTTAAGCTTAGTCCAAATCGAATGTTTTCCTGTATTAAAACCGCAGCATTTAGGCAAAACCGTTGGGAAGTTAAATTCTCAAAATTATTTTGATGAAAGGCAAAACCATAAGCTTGATGCGCTAATGGAATGGCAATGGCAAATTGAAAGGAGTTTAAATTGGCCATGCCAAAATCATTTTGTTGTCCAATGCCAATGTATTTATTACTTATTTTTAAAGTACTAGCAGGATTTTCCTCGATAATATTTGCTGAATTAAGCGCTATGCCGGCTCCAAGAATTGCTCTGGTATCGGCACTTTGGAATTGTTGTGCTATGGAATGAATTCCAATGAATATGAACACCACTATTATCCCACACACTTTCATTTGTCAAAAGTGTGAAATAGGATTTTAATCTAAAACCTAATAAGAGATGGATTATAAATTGTCCTTAATTTCTAGGAGAAAAGCTTTTAAGGTAGCCAGTGAATCAATCACTTTTTGAGTTTCTTTGATTTCCTTCGAACCGCCTTTCATAGCATCTTTTGCGCCTTGTAAGGTATAGCCTTTTTCTTTCACTAAATGAAAAATAACTTTTAGATTTTCTAAATCTTCTGGCGTAAATAATCGGTTGCCCTTTTTATTCTTTTTGGGTTGGAGTATATCGAATTCATTTTCCCAAAAACGAATAAGGGATGGATTTACTTGAAATAATTTTGCCACCTCTCCAATGGAGTAATACATTTTTTGAGGTTCGTATTCTTTATATGGCATAATATCTTTTGAATTCTATGGGCTAATTTAACAATATCTTCAATTAATTACAATCAAATTAATCGAAAGATTGATTTGCTCTTGCAGATATCGTTAACATTTGCTGATACTCTTTAGGAGATAAATCGTTGTAGTAAAAATTGATTGGATTAATAGGTTTGCCATTTTTTCTTACTTCATAATGGCAATGGGGCGCCGTAGAAGTTCCTGTATTACCAACATAACCAATTATTTCACCTCTTTTCACACTTTGGCCTCTTCTGCATTTAATTCGACTCATATGGCCATATAATGTTTGGTATCCATAACCATGGCTTAATACCACATGATTACCATAACCTCTTCCGGAATTATCTGCCAAGCTTACATAACCATCGCCTGTTGCATAAATTGGTGTACCAATTTTTGCTGTAAAGTCCATTCCAGTATGCATTTTAGATGTTTTATATATTGGATGAATGCGATATCCATATCCAGAAGCCATGGCTCTTAAATTTTTATTCGGAATAGGTTGAATGGCTGGAATAGAAGCCAATAATTTTGATTTGTTTTTAACTTCTTTTAATAATTCATCGTATGATTTAGATTGCACATACATTTGTTTGGCAACACGATCTAGCTTTTTAGCACTTTCTAAAACAATATTGGCATAATCAAAATTCTCTAATGCTCTGTATTTATTTACCCCACCATATCTTCCTTTTCGAACATCAGTGCTAATAGGATCTGCTTCAAAAATTACCCTATAAATATTATTATCTCGATCGGTCAAGTCTTCCATCACCACATCCATAATTTTTAATCGCTCATTGAGTAATTCGTATTGAAGGTCTAATTGTTCAATTTCTCTCTTTAGGTGCTTCTCCTTAGGCGAATCGATATAGGTATAAGCAAATATCATGACGATGCTGGCAAAAACCATTACTGAGGCTAAATAACCCAATACACGAAGCACCCTTCTGCTTAAAGAAAGCTCCACTTTCTCGTATTTGAGGGTATTGGTATTATAGAAATATTTTATCCTTTTCGCCATAATCTAGGTTACAAAAATAACATTTATTCAAAAAAACCACTCTTTCTACGATTAAACATAGATAAAGGCACAATTCCGATAAAAAATCGCGGTATTATGCTATTTTTGTTTTCTTAGAATAGCTATGAACTCAAAAGAAATTAGACAAGCATTTTTAGATTTTTTTAAATCCAAAGAACATCATATTGTTTCGTCGGCACCCATGGTGGTAAAAAACGATCCAACTCTGATGTTTATTAATTCTGGAATGGCACCTTTTAAAGATATTTTTTTAGGGGTGAGTCCTATCAAATATAAACGAGTAGCCGATACACAAAAATGTTTGCGTGTTTCTGGAAAGCACAACGATTTAGAAGAAGTTGGAATCGACACCTATCATCATACCATGTTTGAGATGTTGGGTAATTGGTCTTTTGGAGATTATTTTAAAGCCGAAGCCATTGCTTGGAGTTGGGAATTGTTAACCGAAGTTTATCAATTACCAAAAGATAGATTATACGTTTCTGTTTTTGAAGGTGATGAAAAAGAAGGAATTCCTAGGTCGGTTATTGCATTCGAAGAATGGAAAAAAATTGTACCCGAAGACCGTATCATATTAGGAAATAAAAAAGATAATTTCTGGGAAATGGGAGAAACAGGGCCATGTGGACCATGTTCCGAAATCCATTTTGATTTAAGACCAGATGCCGAACGCGCCTTGGTGAATGGGGCCACTTTAGTGAATGCCGATCATCCGCAAGTAATAGAAATCTGGAATAATGTTTTCATGCAGTACAATCGTATGAAAGATGGTTCGCTGGCGCCATTGCCAATGAGACATGTTGATACGGGTATGGGTTTTGAAAGATTGGTGAGAGTTATTCAAGGAAAATCTTCGAATTACGATACTGATATTTTTCAACCATTGATTCAGTTTATTGCTACTGCATCTAAAATACCTTATGGTCAATCTGAAAAAACAGATATTGCGATGCGCGTTATAGCAGATCATATTCGTGCCATTGCTTTTTGTATTACCGATGGTCAATTGCCTTCTAACACAGGCGCAGGCTATGTCATCAGAAGGATTCTAAGAAGGGCTGTGCGTTATGCATATACTTATTTAGACATCAAAGAACCTTTCATTTATCAATTAGTTGCCATTTTAGCAGATCAATTTAAAGGGGTATTCGACGAAATTGTAACGCAAAGAGAATTTGTAGAAAAGGTGATCATTGAAGAAGAAACAGCTTTCTTAAAAACTTTAGCAACCGGTATTCAACGATTTGATAAATACATTCCAACGAATAATATCATTGATGGTGCCTTTGCATTTGAGTTATTTGACACTTTCGGATTTCCAATAGATTTAACCCAATTAATGGCATCCGAAAAAAATTGCAGCGTTGATTTGATTGGATTTAATGAAGCATTGCAAATTCAAAAAACCAGATCAAGAGCTGCTACAGCAATAGATACAGACGATTGGACGGAAGTAAATGCCGAGCTTGCTGCTAATTTTGTAGGCTATGATTTACTCGAATCGAAAACATCAATTATTAAGTACCGTAAAGTTACCGCTAAGAATAAAGTGCAATACCAATTAGTTTTATCCGAAACACCTTTCTATGCAGAAAGTGGAGGACAGGTTGGAGATGCAGGTTTATTAATAGATCAAACTAGCAACAAACAAATTAACATTACCGATACTAAAAAAGAAAATAATTTAATTGTTCATTATTGTGATGAATTACCATCGCAAATAGATGCTATATTTACTGCTTGTGTTGACGTTTCCAAAAGAATGGCAACAGAAAACAATCATTCGGCTACACACCTATTGCACGCTGCATTAAAGCAAGTTGTTGGAGTGCATGTGAATCAGAAAGGCTCCTTAGTAAACGAAGATTACCTAAGATTTGATATTTCTCATTTTTCTAAATTAACTACAGAAGAAATTCAACAAGTAGAACAAATAGTGAATGATAAAATTAGGTCACAAATTCCATTAAAAGAGGAACGAAATGTACCTTATCAAACTGCTTTGACAAGTGGCGTAACCGCATTGTTTGGCGAAAAGTATGGAGATTTTGTACGCGTAATTACTTTTGATGACCAATATTCTAAAGAACTCTGCGGTGGAACACATGTTAAAAACACGGCTCAAATCGGTTTATTTAAAATACTATCTGAAGGCGCTGTGGCAGCTGGAGTAAGGCGAATAGAGGCAATTACAGGCGAAAAGGCATTAGCCTATTATAATGAGCAGGTAGCATTAATTACCGAGGTAAAAGAAAAACTGAAAGCACCAATTGATGTAATTAAATCTATTGAGCAATTAATAGAGGAAAACGCAAAGCTTAAAAAAGCTTTAGAACATTTTGAGTTGGCGGCTGCAGCGAATATTAAAGATGCATTAAAAAAAGAAATCCAAACAATTAACGGAATTCAGTTTTTAGCTAAAAAAGTGAACATACAAAACGCCGATAGTATTAAAAATATATTATTTGAATTAAGGGCTGAGTTTGCTCCGGCATTTTTATTACTAGCTGCCGAAATAGACGAAAAGCCTCATTTAGCTTTAATCATAGCCGATCAATTAGTGGCCGAAAAGGGTTTAAATGCAGCGCAAATAATTAGAGAATTAGGAAAAGAAATACAAGGTGGAGGTGGAGGCCAAGCTTTTTTTGCTACTGCAGGTGGTAAAAATGTAGCTGGTTTAACTGCTGCTATCGAGAAGGCTTTAAATTTTATTAAATAAATAGTGGTCAAGTTTATTTTATTTTTAACTCGAATTGCCGCTTATTTCTTTTATCCAGAAAAGGAATTAATAGGCATGAAGCGTCTAGATACGAATAAACCATTGTTGGTCTGTGCCAATCATGGCAATGCTTTCATAGATGCCATGCTCATCATGGCTTTCTCGAAAAGAAAATACCATGTGCTGGTGCGATCCGATGTATTTACTGCTAAATGGTCTAATTGGTTATTGCAAAAATGGCAATTGATTCCGGTTTATCGCTTACGCGATGGTATTGGTCAATTAGATAAAAACAAAGAAATTTTCGATAAGTGTATTAAAATATTTGAAGACAATGGCGCCATTATTGTTTTTCCAGAAGCCAATTGTTTTTTAGAAAAGAAGTTAAGGAAATTACACAAAGGCTCTGCTAGGCTTGCTTTTCAGGCCGAAGAATCTGCTATTTTTAAATTAGGATTATCGATTGTGGGGGTGGGTATTAATTACCAACGCATGCGCTTATTTGGTGGTAAAATTTGGTTGTCTGTTTCAAATCCTTTTGGTATTGCGCATTTAAAAAACAATTATCAATTAGATAAAAACGAGGCTTTGCTGAATGTAACTAAACAAATAGAAGCAGATATAAAAGCGAATATGATTGAATTGGCGAATGCCAAACAAGAATATTTATGGGAGCGCGTTATGGCATGGACTAAAACCAGCAAATCCTTTAAATACGCCATGACTGTAGCCGAAAATATTCGTTTAGAAACCGAAGAATTACAAGATGTTTTAAAATCTGCTGTACATGATTTTGAAAACAAACTGTGTAAAATTGGCATCAATAGAAAATGGTTAATGCAGTATCAAGCTATTTCAACAAGCAAATTAGGCTTATTAGTTTTTTTAAGATTAATTGATTTACTATTTTTATTCCCTATTTTTCTTATAGGCTTGTTGTTTCATGCCATACCATTTTATTTGCCTTTGGCAGTTTCGACTGCTATATTCAAAAAAGACAGAGAATACGATGCCTCTATAAACATAACGGGTTCGGTGGTTTTACTCTTGTTTTTATATATTATCTATGCCTTTATCATCTATGCCTATTTACCAAGTATTATTTTAGTTGGCTTAGCATTGATTACGCTTTTGTTATGCGGTTTAGTGGCATTTCATTACAGAAGAAATTGGATAGCATTAACATCTGCCTTACATTATTGGAAACTAAATAAGATTGAAAAAACAGAATTGAGCGCGCAATTAAATTTAATTGCAGATGAATTAGCGCAATTTTAAAAATAATTATACCGAATTAAATGGAAGAATTTGAATTAGTAGTTGGTTTAGAAATTCACGCACAATTATCCACTAAAAGTAAGGCTTATGCGTCTGATTCTGCTGGTTTTGGTGATGATCCAAATACCAATATCAGTGTAATTACCTTGGGTCATCCGGGTACTTTACCTAAAGCAAATGCGCAAGTAATTGATTTTGCAATCAAGATGGGATTAGCCACCAATTGCACCATTCGTTTAGAAAATCAATATGCAAGAAAAAATTATTTCTATGCAGATTTACCTAAAGGTTATCAAATTACACAAGATACCACACCTATATGTACCAATGGTTTTGTTGATGTTAAATTAAAAGACGGAAGTGTTAGCAGAATAGGAATTACTAGAATACATATGGAAGAAGATGCTGGAAAAAGCATTCATGACCAAGATTATAGAGATACATTAATTGATTTAAATAGGGCAGGTGTTCCTTTAATTGAGATTGTATCTGAGCCCGATATTAGGAGCTCAGAGCAAGCAGGAGCATACCTTACAGAGCTTCGTAAGGTATTAAGGTATTTAGAAATATGTGATGGAAATATGGAAGAAGGCAGTATGCGTTGCGATGCCAATATTTCTGTCAGAAAAAAAGGAGCAAGCGAGTTTGGTAATCGTTGTGAGGTAAAAAATTTAAATTCTATACGAAATGTTCAACGTGCTATCGAATACGAATTTCAACGCCAAGTGGAATTGGTAAAAGCTGGTGAACATATAGATCAAAACACACTTAATTTTGATGCAGCAACAGGTAAAACAAGCGTGCTAAGATCAAAAGAAATGGCCAATGATTACCGTTATTTTCCGGAGCCAGATTTACCGCCAGTTGTACTCACAAATGAGTATATCCAAGCTATTGAGCGTGATATGCCTGCGCTTCCAGAACAATTATTTAAAAAGTTTACAAGCGAATACCAATTAACAGCATACGATGCGAATGTGTTATTAGATCAAAAAGAATTAGCACAGTATTTTATGGAATTGGGAACGCATTGTGCTAATTATAAATTAGCAGCCAATTGGATTATGGGTGCTGTTAAATCGTACCTCAATGAACAAGCAATTAGTATCATGGAATTTCCAATACCTCCAATACAAATAGCTGCAATCATTCAATTAATTGAATCAAACAAGATTAATAATTCCAGTGCAACGCACATTTTATTTCCAGCATTGATCAATAATCCAAGTGCCAATGTTGCAGAATTAGCGCAATCTTTAAATATTATTATCAATACTTCTGATGAAGATATGATGGCCTTTGTAAACGAAGTATTGGCTAAATATCCAGATAAGGTTGCAGAATACAAATCCGGTAAAAAAGGCCTATTAGGCTTGTTTATGGGTGAAGTGATGAAATTAGCAAAGGGTAAATTAGATCCAAAAGAAGCGAATAAATTAGTAGTAGCAGCATTAGAAAAGTAAACAATGAAAAAAATCAATATTGGTATTCTTCTCTTTATCCTTTTTGTTTTTCAATCATGTTCGGAAAACAATGGCTTTAAAATTAAAGGTAAAGTAACAGGTGGTACTATAAAAAAAGTAATCCTCGAAAAAATTGAAGGTCAAGTAATCGAATTAGATTCGGCAGAAATTTCGAGTAATGGGGAATTCGAAATTTATGGTAATGCCGACGAAAAAGCAATTTATCGTTTAAACTTTGAAGGTAAAAAAGCAATAGATTTAGTCTTAGATAATACTTCGGATGTAGAAGTTAATTTTGATGCAACAGGACCCATGGCAGCTTATGAAATAAAGGGTTCTCCGCTATCTTTGCAATTAAAAGAAGTGAACGATATTTTATATCAAACTTTCCAAAAAGTGAATGCTTTACAGCAGCAATATGCACAATCTGTTAACGATCCTAATATTGCTCAAATTCAAAAAAAATTAGAACAATCTTATTTCGAAATATTGAATTCTCAAGTTCAATTGATTCAAAATTATGTTAATTCACATGCAGATTTCTTAGTCAAATTATATGCTTTATCCTATTTGAACGCAGAAGAAAACTATAATTTTATTGATCAAGTATTTAAAGAAAATGCTCTTGCAATTGATAGTTTTAAATATGCTCAGCAATTTTATGCGAGATTCTCTGAGATTAAAATGCTCAATATTGGGGAAATAGCGCCAGAAATTAATTTACCAAATCCCAAAGGAGAACTCATTGCATTGTCATCTTTAAAAGGACAAGTGGTCTTGCTAGATTTCTGGGCATCATGGTGCGGCCCTTGCCGAAAAGAAAATCCTAGTAATGTATTATTGTACAATAAATATCATGCTAAAGGATTTACCATTTATGGTGTTTCTTTAGATAAAAACAAAGAAGCCTGGGAAAAAGCAATCATGGATGACGGCTTAACTTGGAACCAGGTGTCGGATTTAAAGTATTGGGCTTCTGATGCAGCTAAGTTATATAAAGTGGAGGCCATTCCATTTACCGTTTTGCTAGACAAAGAGGGTAGAATAGTCGCAAAAAATTTAAGAGGTGCCGAATTAGCTGCCAAATTACAGCAGCTTTTAAAATAAGTTAGGCAATTAATTTTAAATCTACTTTATAATTATTTAACATACACTTAACCCAAGTAGTGGAATCATTAAACTACATTTGGTAAAATATTATATATGAGTACTGTAAAACAGAAAATTCTGATTGTAGACGATGAACCTGATATTTTGGAGTTAATCGCCTATAATTTAAATAAAGAAGGTTATTTGTATATAACAGCATCAAACGGATTGGAAGCCATTCAAATGGCTAAAAAACACCTTCCAGACTTAATTTTACTCGACATCATGATGCCTAAATTAGACGGTATCGAAACCTGCCGTCAATTAAGAGCCATGCCCGAATTTAAAAATACCTATATGGTATTTTTAACAGCCAGGAGCGAAGAGTATTCAGAAATTTCTGGATTCAATGTAGGAGCAGACGATTATATTGCTAAGCCTATCAAACCACGTGCTTTAATTAGTAGAATCAACGCCATTTTAAGACGCAATACAGTGGCAGATGTAGCTGCTACTTTGAAATTAGAGATTGGAGATTTAGTGATTGATAGAGAAGCTTATTTAGTATTTCAAAATGGCAATAAAATTACCTTAGCTAAAAAAGAATTTGAATTGCTTTATCTTTTAGCATCTAAGCCTGGTAAGGTTTTTACCAGAGAAGGCATTTTAAATAGCATTTGGGAAGAATCTGTGGTGGTTACCAATCGTACCATCGATGTTCATATTCGTAAAATAAGAGAAAAATTAGGCGATCATTATGTTACAACCGTTAAAGGTGTAGGATATAAATTCGAAATTTAATTGTAATTTTATTGAATGAATAAAAATCCAACACCCCGAAGTATCGCATTTTACACAGCCCTTGCGGTAACTTTTTTTGTTGGATTGTTCGTTTATATTTCTGGTTTAAATATCATTGCCATTGGTTCTATATTGGCATTTACTTTTGCGACTACCTTTATCTTATTTATTTATGCAATTGAAGTTTTTATTTACCGAAAAATAAAATTGGTATATAAAAATATTCACAACCTTAAATTAAAAAAAGTAGGTCCTCGTTTTCCCGAATTCCAATCCTCGGATCCAATCACAGATGTAGAAAATGAAGTGCGTAATTGGGCCGAAGCAAAGTTTACCGAAATTGAACAATTGCGAGAAATGGAACAGTATCGAAAAGAATTTTTAGGTAATGTTTCGCACGAATTAAAAACACCTATTTTCAATATACAAGGTTATATCAATACCCTATTAGATGGCGCCATAGACGATCCCGTTGTAGCAGTGCCATTTTTAAAGAAAGCAGCTAAGAGCACCGATCGTATTGCTACACTAGTAGACGAATTAGAAGCCATCACCCAATTAGAATCAGGATTTTTAACCATGGAAATGGAACCATTCGATATCCACGAATTAATCCATGATATTTTTGATTCCTTGGCTTCGAGAGCTGCTAAAAGAAATATCACTTTAAAATTTAAGGATGGTTGTGATGTGCCATTTATGGTCGAAGCAGATAAAGATCGTATTCGTCAAGTAGTGATTAATTTAATTGTCAATTCCATTAAATATGGTAACGATGATGGAACCACGCAAGTGGGTATATATGATATGGATAAAAATGCCTTAATTGATGTAGCCGATGACGGCATTGGCATTGCGGAAGAACACATTCCTAGGTTATTTGAAAGGTTTTATCGTGTCGATAAAAGTCGTTCGAGAGAAGGTGGCGGAACAGGTTTAGGATTAAGTATTGTTAAACATATCATCGAGGCGCATAATCAAACAATCAATGCAAGAAGCACAATAAATGTTGGAACTACCTTAAGCTTTACGCTTAAAAAGCCATAAAACATTATTATCTTTTGGCTTTAGGCTAATTAGCCTATCTTCGCGCTATGAAATTTCCGTATTTTAAAGACCTCATTTTATTCGAGGATGATCATGTGATAGTGATCAACAAACCTGCTTTTATCAGTACACTCGACGATCGTTCTGGCGACACGATTACCATTATTAGAATGGCTAAACAATATTTGCCAGATGCACAGGTTTGTCATCGTTTAGATAGAGAAACCTCTGGGGCATTAGTCATTGCAAAAGATGCAGAAACCTATCGTGCCATTAGTATGCAATTTGAACACCGAGAAGTCAATAAAATTTACCATGCATTTGTAGACGGACATCATAAATTCGATGATTTATTAATCGATTTGCCCATTGTAAACTATGGCAAAAGCAATGTAAAAATTGATAAAATTGATGGTAAAAAAGCAGAGACTTATTTCAAAACACTGCAGTATTTTAAACACTATACCCTCATAGAATGTAAACCTTTAACGGGTAGAATGCATCAAATAAGAATTCATTTAGCTACACAGCGCGCCAGTATTACCGGCGATGATTTATACGGTGGCAAACCATTTATGTTATCGTCGATCAAAAGAAATTATCGATTGTCTAAAGAGCAAGAAGAGCAACCTATCATGAAAAGGTTTGCCTTACATGCCAGAGCCATTGGATTTAAACTGGCAGATGGTAGCGCAATCAATATAGAGGCGCCTTATCCTAAAGACTTTGACACCATGCTAAAAATGTTGCAGAAATTTGATGTTTAGCTTAACCGCCGTAACCCAATAATTTCATTACTTGTTTAGAGTTTTGCTCTTCGCCAAATACTTCGTAATTAAAAGTTTCGTCTCTGTTTTTACGAATCAAAATATGTTTTGGATGTGGTAATAAACAATGATGCACACCACCATAACCACCTAACACTTCTTGATATGCTCCTGTATGAAAGAAGCCGAGGTATTGCACCTTACGCGTTTTAGGCATAAACACATTATTCATATGTGCTTCCTGATTATAATAATCTTGGCCATCGCAGGTGATGCCACCTAAGTTTACTTTTTCGTATTCCGAATCCCAATTATTAATGGGTAATAAAATATAGCGTTGATTCATAGCCCAAACATCGGGTAGATTAGTAATAAAACTACCATCTAACATTAACCATTTTTCGCGATCGTTTTGTTGCTTACGACCTAACACTTTATATAAAATACCAGAGGCATCAGAAACAGTGTATTTACCAAATTCAGTAAGAATATCGGGTTCCATTACTTGGTGTTCTGCGCAAATATCTTTGATACGTTTCACAATTTCATTTACCATGTATTCGTAATCGAATTCGAAGGTTAAGGAGTTTTTGAAAGGCATACCACCACCAATATCTAAAATGCTTAAATCTGGATTTACTTTTTTGAATTTACAATACAGGGTCACATATTTTTCGAGCTCGTTCCAGTAATAAGGGGTATCGCTTATGCCCGAATTGATGAAAAAATGCAATAATTTTACTTTGAAATTGGGATGTGATTCTATTCTTTGGTGATAAAAATCGATGACATCTTCCATTCTGATTCCAAGTCTACTTGTGTAAAACTGAGAGTCGGGTTGTTCTTCGGATGCAATTCGGATACCTAAATTACAGGTTACATCGAGTTCGTCATCGTAAAAATAAAATTCTTCTTTATTGTCTAATACCGGAATGATGTTTTCAAAGCCATCATGTAACATATCGACAATATATTGCTTGTAATGGTCTTTTTTGTAGCCATTGCAAATAACGGTGATGTCTTTTTTTAGAATGCCTTTTTTCTCTAAATGATCAATAATGGGCATATCAAATGCCGAAGAAGTTTCTAAATGCACATCATTTTTAAGCACTTCATCTAAAATATGTCTAAAATGAGAGCTTTTGGTACAATAACAATAGGTATAACTGCCTCGGTAATTATTGTTGACAATGGCTCTTTGGAACCATAATTTGGCTTGTTGTATTTTTTTAGAAACTATAGGTAAGTAGGTGAACCTTAGGGGCGAACCATAAGTTTCTATCATTTCCATTAGGTTTAATTCATGGAAATAAAGTTCGTCATCATGCACTTCGAAACCCTCTTGAGGGAAACCAACGCTTAAATCAAGAAATTCCTTGTAACTTTGCATTATCTTATTTTTGTTGCAAAGATATTTTATTTATTTGTAGAAAACATAGATACAGATCCAATTTTTAATATTTTTTGGATTTGCAGCTTGTAAAGCCAATTGTTATGAAGAATTTAAAAATAATTGAAGTTAAATCTGAATTGGGAGCCGGAACCAGAGGGGCTAGTTTGGGTGTAGATGCGATTAAAATTGCTGCACTCGATTTTGGTAGTCGATTTTTCAAACAATACCAATCAATAGAAGTACCACACGAAAACCATTTGCTGTTAGAATCTGCGGGTAATACCCATGCTAAAAGAATTTCTGGCGTGCTGACCATGTTAGAAAGAGTGAACGAAGAAGTAGCACGTGTAATAAAAAATGGCGATTTTCCGGTAGTGCTTGCAGGAGATCATTCCACCGCAGCAGGAACCATTGCAGGCATTAAATCTGCGCATCCTAAAGCACGTTTAGGGGTTATTTGGATTGATGCACATGCCGATTTACATACACCTTATACCACGCCTTCTGGAAATATTCATGGTATGCCCATTGCTGTTTCTTTAGGAGAAGATAATGTAGAATCAAAGATCAATAAACCCGATCAAGAAACCATTAATTATTGGTATCAATTGAAAAATGTCGGTGGCATTTCTCCTAAAATTATGCCCAATGATTTAGTTTATATTGGCGTGAGAGATACCGAAAAACAAGAGGATTATTTGATTAAAAAATTCAGTATAAAAAAATTCACTACCACCGAAATTAGAAGAAAAGGCGTAGAAAAAATTGCCATAGAATCATTGGCTTATTTAGATCATTGCGAAATTATTTATGTTTCTTTTGATGTAGATTCTATGGATGCGGGTATTTCTAAAGGAACCGGAACGCCTGTTCCTAATGGTATTACTGAAAAAGAAGCAGGAAATTTAGTGGCTAGATTAATGGAAAGCCCTAAAGTATGCTGTTTCGAGATGGTCGAGATTAATCCTACACTCGATAAAGAAAATTTAATGGCAGAAAATGCTTTCGAAATTTTAGTGAGAGCAACCAATCAATTGATAAACGATTAATGAATATTACCGCAGATTTAATTGCTCAAACGCAACAAGCCATTATTAATTTCAATGGACAAACTATTCCATTGGAAGCTATTTCTTTACAAGAAACAAGAAAAGAATTTGAGGGTGAAATGACCATTGTTACTTTCCCTTTTATCAAGTATACTCAAAAATCGCCGGAAGAAACAGGACAGATTATTGGCACATATTTACAAGAAAATTGCAATTATGTAAAAAGCTTTAATGTGCTGAAAGGCTTTTTAAATATAGCATTACAAGACCAATATTGGATTGATGTTTTAGTTAATATCCATCAAAATGCTAACTATGGAAACTTAGCAAGTAAACAAGAAAAAGTAATGGTCGAATATTCTTCGCCTAATACGAATAAGCCTTTGCATTTGGGTCATGTAAGAAATAATTTATTGGGTTTTGCTTTAGCCGAATTATTATCAACTGCAGGTTACGAAGTCATTAAAGTTAATTTAATCAACGACAGAGGAATACATATTTGTAAATCGATGTTGGCTTGGATGCAATTTGGAAACGGCGAAACGCCCGAATCTACTGGATTAAAAGGCGATCATTTGGTTGGAAAATATTATGTGGAGTTTGATAAACATTATAAATCAGAAATTCAAGCTTTAATAAATTCGGGTCTTTCGGAAGATGATGCCAAAAAACAAGCGCCATTAATTTTAGCTGCGCAAGCTATGTTGCTTAAATGGGAAGAAAAAGACCCAGCAACCATTGCACTATGGGAAAAAATGAATGCATGGGTTTACGCCGGGTTTGAAAAAACTTATCAATCTATGGGCGTTAATTTTGATAAATATTATTACGAATCCAATACCTATTTATTAGGAAAAGATATTATTGAACAAGGTTTAGCAAATGGGGTCTTTTACCAAAAAGCGGATCATTCTGTATGGATTGATTTAACAGCCGAAGGGCTCGATCACAAACTGGTTTTAAGGGGCGATGGTACTTCTGTATATATTACGCAAGATTTGGGCACTGCGGCCTTAAAACATGCCGATTTTGGCATGAAACGTTCTATCTATGTAGTTGGAAACGAACAAGATTATCATTTCAAGGTCTTATTGTTGATTTTACAAAAGTTAGGCTTCGATTGGGCTAAAGGACTTTATCATTTATCTTATGGTATGGTTGATTTACCAAGTGGTAAAATGAAATCAAGAGAAGGAACCGTAGTAGATGCGGATGATTTAATTGCAGAAATGATTCAATCTGCGCAAGCACAAACCGAAGCACTCGGAAAAATAAATGATTTTCCAGCAGCAGAAAAAACGCAGTTATACGAAACAATTGGTTTAGGTGCCTTAAAATATTTCTTATTAAAAGTAGATCCTAAAAAACGCTTATTGTTTGACCCATCAGAATCTATTGATTTACAAGGCAACACCGGGCCTTTTATTCAATATTCTTATGCTAGAATTCAATCTATTTTAAGAAAAGTAAATAGGAGCATCCCCGAAAAAGTTAAAGTAAGTAGCATTAATAAAAATGAATTAGCCCTCATTTTAGAATTGAATAAATTCGAAGAACAAATTGCGGTGGCTGCTGAAAGCTATAGCCCTGCTATCATTGCAAATTATGTTTATGAATTAGCGAAGGCTTTCAATAAATTTTATCATGATGACCCAATTAGTCAATTAGCCGATACCGAATTGCAAGATTTTCGATTAATGCTATGTGTAAATACCGCTAAGGTAATTCGTAAATCTTTTGCCATTTTAGGAATTGCTGTTCCTGAAAGAATGTAATTTCTGGCGCTAATTTACAAATGCTAATTAAAAATTATTTCAAGAAATTAGCCGCCACTTTTGCG
>CAIKLP010000006.1 GCA_903828245.1 uncultured bacterium
CATCCTGCTTTTATTATTTGCATTAACTGGCATTTTCAGCAAAATCAATCAAACAAAAAATATATTCCGCATGGAAATAAGCACCATATTTTGGCACTTTATTGACATTTTGTGGATATATTTGTTCGTGTTTTTATTAATAAATAGATAGTTTTTAAATACCAATGACAACAAACACTTCAGAAATCGACGAGATTAAATCAACACCATGGAATGGTGGAAGATCTCCTTTTAATGTGGAGTATGGTAAAATGATGATGTGGTTTTTCCTCCTCTCAGATGCCTTTACTTTTTCAGGTTTACTAATTGCTTATGGCGCTTTGCGTTTCAGTAGTGTATCGTGGCCAAATCCAGACGAAGTTTTCCAGTCTGCTCCAGGCATTCATGGCGGCGCACCATTGGTGTTCGTTGGTATCATGACCTTCATTTTGATTATGAGTTCTGTAACCATGGTATTAGCCGTTGAAGCAGGTCATCGTAAAGCTAAATCGGAAGTTTCTAAATGGATGATCTGGACAATTATTGGCGGATTAGCATTTTTAGGTTGTCAAGCATGGGAGTGGACCCATTTACACCACGAAGGTGCTTGGTGGGGTGCAAACCCATTCTTAAATAAAGACGGTTCTGTGGCTTCTACTAACTTCACTAATTTGTTTTTTACCATTACTGGTTTTCATGGATTCCATGTTTTCTCTGGAGTGGTATTGAATGTGATTATATGGATCAATGTATTAGGCGGGACCTACGAGCGCCGAGGACATTACGATATGATCGAAAAGGTTGGACTATACTGGCACTTTGTAGATTTAGTGTGGGTATTTGTGTTTACCTTCTTTTATTTGGTTTAATTTTAATCTTTTATACATATTCATATGTCAGCAGATCAACAACATATTGCACACCATGATGATCATGGTTCAATGACAAAAAAGAAAATTTGGGGAGTGTTTTGGGTGTTATTAGGAATAACCGCAATTGAATTTTTTATTGCCTTGGTATTAATTCCCCGCGGCGTATTAAGCCATCCAGTTGGAAATATTATTTATATCGCATTAACATTATTAAAAGCATTTTATATTGTAGCTTATTTCATGCATTTGAAATTTGAAAAACTAGGCTTAATTTATTCCATCCTAGTGCCTTTAATGTTCATCATCTTCTTTATTATTTGGATGTTATACGAAGGAAATTTTTGGATGCATATTCGATTGTAATATGAATAGCAGAGGAGCCAAACAAACACTTATTTTATTCATCGTATTATT
Source organism: uncultured bacterium (assembly GCA_903828245.1). Lineage (GTDB taxonomy): Bacteria > Bacteroidota > Bacteroidia > Sphingobacteriales > Sphingobacteriaceae > CAIKLP01. Next base: position 1,266 of record CAIKLP010000006.1, read on the forward strand.
TGTTCCGGTTGTTGGGTATTTTTTGCTCAAAACCGGAACAAATCATTATAAGGCATTGCCAATCTTTGGCGAAAAGTATACCGAAAAAACAATCGTTGATAACAAAGAGCGAGTGGATACGATTTATCACCGCGTAGGGGGTATTAATTTTCAAGACCAACAAAACCAAACAATAAACGATAGCGTATTAGCAGGCAAAATTAAAATTGTTAATTTTTTCTTTACTACTTGTCAAACCATTTGCCCTAAAATGTCTACGCAGATGGAACGTGTGCAAAAAAGAGTGCAAACAATCGACGAAATTCAATTGCTATCTTTTACCGTAAATCCCGAGATAGACAATGTTGCTGCTTTGGCTACTTATGCAGCGGCACATCATGCAATCAATAGTAAATGGCATTTCTTAACTGGTCCAAAAAATGAAATTTACGACCTAGCTAGAAGAGGATATTTAGTAACCGCGCTGCAAGGAGATGGCGGGCCTAATGATTTTATTCATACCGAAATGTTTGTGTTAGTGGATCATCAAAATAGAATTAGAGGATATTATGATGGCACCTCGGCAACAGCTGTAGACTCTTTAATAGATGATATAAAAGTATTAGTGAAAGAAGAAATTTTACCGAAAAAAAGAAAATAACATAACATATGAACGATAAATTAATAACAAGACTTGTATACGGAATTTCTGTATTTGTTTTTATTGTTGTAGTAATTTTAAATAGAAAATTTATTCCTGTAACAATTGAAACGCCCAGCTTTGTGTTTTATCTACCGGCACTCAATGCAACAATTAACGGCCTTTGCAGCATTTTGCTATTGGTTTCTTTATATCAAATCAAACGCAAAAATATTGAACTGCATAAAAAAATTAACATAGCCACTTTTTGCTTGTCCTCATTATTTCTAGTGTCTTATATCTTGTTTCATTACTTTGTAAAAGAAACAAGCTATGGCGGAACAGGCGCAATGAAGTATATTTATTATGTTATACTCATTAGCCATATATTTTTAGCCTCTATTGTATTGCCTTTAATTTTATTTAGTTTCAACGCGGGCTTGAAAATGGATATTCCAAAACACAGAAAACTAGTTAGGTTTACTTTTCCAATTTGGTTATATGTAACCATTACCGGCGTAATAGTTTACCTAATGATTTCACCTTATTATACTTTCTAAAATGAAAAAATTATTTTTTGTTTTTGCCCTGATGTTGTTTTTGTTTGCTGCAGATTTTGCTGCAGCTCAATGCCCAATGTGTAAGACAGCAGTGGAGTCTTCGATTAAAAGCGGACAAAATAATGTTGGAAAAGGTTTGAATGATGGTATTTTATATTTACTAGCGGCGCCATATTTATTTGTCGGCACACTAGGTTTTCTATGGTTTAAAAAATACCGTGCAAAGGCAGCAAGTCAAGACGACGATAACTTAACGGCAATTTAATTTTATGTCTAACCAAACTGCAGCATCCAAATTATCGGCAATTTTAAAATGCAAATGCCCAACATGTAGAAGCGGCGAGGTATTTACAGAGCCTGCAACGAGTTGGAATAATTACAATAAAATGCATGAGTATTGTCCTGTTTGTGGTTTACGATACGAATTAGAAATCGGATTTTTTTGGGGAGCCATGTATGTAGGCTACGGATTTAATGTTGCATTGAGTGTAAACTTGGGAATCGCTGTTTATCTTTTTGGTCACAACCCAGATGTTTGGGTTTATATGACGGCCATCGTTTTAGGAATTATTTTAACTTACCGACTTAACTTTAGGTACGCAAGAATTTTACTGCTTCACATGTTCGCACCTAAATTTGATATATCACTTATCGAAAATAGCAATTCGGCGATCAACAAACAAGATGCTTCAAAATAGCACTTTCCATTTTTTAAAAGCATTAGCAAAAAACAACAATCGCGAGTGGTTTGCTTTACATAAGCCAACTTACGAAATCGCAAAATTAGAAGTGATCGCATTCGCTGAAAAAATATTTCAAGCATCAGCCGCATTCGACCCTAATTATAAAAATCTCCTAGCGGCTAAATGCGTGATGCGTATTTATAGAGATGTTCGATTCTCTAAAAATAAAGCGCCCTACAAAACAAATTTTGGCATTGCTTATGCTAGCGAAGGGAAACTTGTTGGCGGAACAGGTTGTTTTATTCATATTCAACCTGGGGCATCTTTTGTGGCGGGAGGCTACTATTTACCTTCATCAGAAGATTTAAAGAAAATAAGACAAGAGATTGATTATAATTTAGCCGAATTCGAGGCTATTATTCAGGCTAGTGCTTTTAAAAAGCATTTTGGCTCGCTGAGTACCGAAGACAAACTAAAAACAGCCCCAAGAGAATATCCAAAAGACCATATAGCCATTGAGCTCTTGAAATTAAAAAGCTTTATTGGTATCAAACCTTTATCCGACGAACTCCTGTGTTCGGGGCAGGCAATCAAAGAAATTGTAGCCGCGAATAAAGCCATTGCCCCTTTGCGCGCCTTTCTGGCCAATGCAATAAAAGCCTAATCAAGGCATATTACTACCGTATTAAATTTGGCACAAATTCAATTTATACCAAAGATTTCAGTTTTTTAAATGTACCTTTGCGGGCTTAAAAACTAGTATTATAATGCAAAAAGTTAGAAATATCGCTATTATTGCCCATGTCGATCACGGGAAAACAACACTGGTAGATAAAATTTTACATCAGACCAATTTATTTAGAGATAACCAAGAAACGGGAGATCTTATTCTAGATAATAACGATTTGGAGCGTGAAAGAGGGATTACCATCGTATCTAAAAACGTCTCTGTTCAATACAAAGACTATAAAATCAATATTATTGACACTCCGGGTCACGCCGACTTTGGCGGTGAAGTAGAGCGTGTATTGAAAATGGCAGATGGTGTATTGCTTTTAGTAGATGCATTTGAAGGCGCTATGCCACAAACTAGATTTGTGACGCAAAAGGCCTTGTCTTTAGGCTTAAAGCCAATTGTAATTATTAATAAAGTAGACAAAGAAAACTGCCGCCCCGAGGAAGTGCAGGAATCTATATTTGAATTATTCTTTAACCTAGAAGCGACCGAAGAGCAATTGGATTTTCCAACGCTATACGGATCTTCTAAACAAGGTTGGATGAGTACAGATTACAAGCAAATAACAGAAGACATTACGCCTTTATTAGATGCGGTATTAGAGTTTATTCCAGCGCCACCAGACAATCCGGGTACCTTGCAAATGCAAATCACCTCCTTAGACTATTCTTCTTTTGTGGGAAGGATTGCTATTGGTCGTGTTGCGCGTGGAACTATCAAAGAAAACATGCCAGTTTCTTTAATGAAGAAAGATGGTAAAATTGTTAAGTCGAGAATTAAAGAACTATATACATTCGTTGGATTGGGTAAAGTGAAGGTGGAAGAAGTACACAATGGTGATATCTGCGCAGTTGTTGGTATTGAAGGATTTGAAATTGGTGATACCATTTCAGATTTTGAAAATCCAGAAGCATTGGCAGTAATTAAAATTGATGAGCCAACCATGAACATGTTGTTCACGATTAACAACTCGCCATTTTTTGGTAAAGAAGGAAAGTTTGTAACCTCTCGTCACCTTCGTGATCGATTGATGAAGGAGATGGAAAAAAACTTAGCCTTAAGAGTAGAAGAAACAGCCTCTCCAGATTCATTATTAGTTTATGGACGTGGTATTTTGCATTTATCGGTTTTAATTGAAACCATGAGACGCGAAGGATATGAATTACAAGTTGGGCAGCCGCAAGTAATTATTAAAGAAATTGATGGCAAGAAATGCGAGCCTATCGAAACCTTAATAGTAGATGTACCTGCCGAAGTTTCTGGTAAAGTAATCGAATTGGTTACGCAAAGGAAAGGCGATTTATTAGTGATGGAGCCTAAAGGCGACTTACAACATTTAGAATTTGATATTCCTGCTAGAGGAATTATTGGATTAAGAAACAATGTCTTAACTGCAACAGCAGGCGAGGCAATCATGGCACATCGTTTCAAGTCATACGAGCCTTGGAAAGGCGATATTCCACAAAGATCTTCAGGTGTGTTAATCTCGATGGATAAAGGCTCGGCAACGGCTTATCGTATCGATAAATTACAAGATCGCGGAAGATTTTTCGTGAACGCTGGAGAAGAAGTTTACCAAGGAATGGTTATTGGCGAAAACAGCCGTGATTCTGACATGACGGTAAACATTACCGAAGGAAAGCAATTGACCAACTTCCGAACTACCAGTAAAGATGATGCAACACGCATTGCCCCAGCAACCAAGTTTTCTTTAGAGGAAGCAATGGAATATATTCAATGGGACGAATATGTAGAGATTACTCCAATTTCTATGCGTTTGCGTAAAATATACTTAACAGAACAAGAGCGCACCAACGCTAAAAAGAAAGGCGGAAATTAATTAATTCCGAATATAAATTTTAAGCGATACGGCTATGGCTGTATCGCTTTTTTTATTAAGTTTGATTTGCAGCCGCATTCCTTTGCCCGCGAAGGCTTGCACAATATTGTAAAATGAAAGCAACCATTGAATTAATTTACGAAAAGTATTTAGCATACCCCACTGTAGTCACAGACACCAGAGCGGTAAAACCAAATGCAATATTTTTTGCTTTAAAAGGAGCTAATTTTAATGGTAACGAGTTTGCTGCACAAG
>CAIKLP010000007.1 GCA_903828245.1 uncultured bacterium
AGAAGAAGTAGAAGAATACAAATCGAAAGATCCATTAGAACAAATACATGCAACTATAGTTGCTAAAAAATATGCAGATCAAAAATGGTTTGATAGCATGGACGAAAAGATAAAAGCAATTGTAGAGGAATCGGTCACTTTTGCAGAAGAGTCGCCTTATCCATCGGCTGCAGAATTATACACCGACGTATATGTTCAAAATGATTACCCTTATATTCGTGACTAAATTATTATCATTAATAATTACCATACAAAAAAAATAAGCATATGGCTGAAGTAGTAAGAATGCCGAAAATGAGTGATACCATGACGGAAGGGGTATTGGCTAAATGGCATAAAAAAGTTGGAGATAAAGTAAAATCTGGAGATTTAGTGGCAGAGGTGGAAACAGATAAAGCCACTATGGATTTTGAATCTTTTCAAGAAGGTACTATTTTATATATCGGAGTTGAAGAAGGAAAAGCGGTACCTGTTGATGCCATCATTGCTATATTAGGTAAAGAAGGCGAAGATTATAAATCTTTACTTTTGGAAAGCCCTGCAGCAGCAACACCAGCAGCACCAGTAGCAGCAGCGCCTGCAGTAATTGTTGAAGCAAGTCCTGTAGCGGCTCCTGCAGCAGCAGCACCAACGGTGACGAGCACATCTTCCGATACACGTGTAAAAGCTTCGCCACTTGCTAAAAAAATTGCACAAGAAAAAGGAATTAATTTAAATCAAATTTCAGGTTCTGCCGAAAATGGACGCATCACTAAAAAAGATGTCGAAAACTTTAAAGGTGGCGCAAGTATGCCAGCATTTGTTGGTGTAGAAAAATATACAGAAGTACCCGTTTCGCAAATGCGAAAAACCATTGCCAAAAGACTTGCAGAAAGTTTATTTACAGCGCCTCATTTTTATTTAAAAATGAATATCGAAATGAGCAGTGCAATGGAAGCAAGAAAAATAATCAATGATGTTGCGCCTGTAAAAATTTCTTTCAACGATTTAGTTTTAAAAGCGGTTGCATTATCCTTAAAGCAACATCCAAAAGTAAATTCTTCTTGGTTAGGTGATAAAATTAGATACAACGAACACGTTAACATAGGCGTAGCGGTTGCAGTTGAGGACGGTTTATTGGTTCCAGTAGTAAGGTTTGCAGATGGCAAAGCACTGTCTCAAATTTCAACGGAAGTAAAAACATTTGTACAAAAAGCAAAAGATAAAAAATTACAACCTGCAGATTGGGAAGGTTCTACTTTTACTATTTCTAATTTAGGCATGTTTGGCATCGATGATTTTACGGCCATCATTAATCCACCCGATGCTTGTATTTTAGCAGTTGGTGGTATTCAAGAACAAGCAGTTGTTAAAAACGGACAAGTTGTTCCAGGAAACGTGATGAAGGTAACTTTGTCTTGCGACCATAGAGTGGTCGATGGCGCAACTGGCGCAGCATTTTTACAAACACTGAAACAGTTTTTAGAAGAACCCATGCGAATGCTTCTTCAATCAAACAATATTTAAAAAAAGGCGCTTAATATTAAGCGCCTTTTTTATGATTCTAAAAGTTTAATAGCAGCATAGGCCATCAGTCCGGGCCCAATGTTTAATGCACTTTCGTCGATATCAAAATTAGGTGTATGTACAGAAGCCGTAATTCCTTTTGATTCATTTCTTGTGCCTAATCTATAAAAGCAAGCGGGTACTTCTTGAGAATAATAAGCAAAGTCTTCTGCTGCCATCCAAATATCTAATTCCACTACTTGCTCTTTTCCTAAATATTCTTCCGCAGCAATTCGGGTAATATTAGTTGTATTTTCTTCATTTACTAAAAATGGATAACCATTTTTTATTTCTATATCACATGTTCCGCCCATGCTTTGCGCAATACCTTGCGCAATTTCTTGAATTTTAATTTTAGCAGCCGCACGCCAAGTTTCATCTAGTGTTCTAAAAGTACCTTCCATTTTTACTTCGTTCGGTATTACATTGGTGGCACCGTTTGCAATGACTTTACCAATCGATAACACAGAGGGGGTTTTAGGGTTTGCAACTCTACTAACAACTTGTTGTAAGGCGATAATTATTTGCGCAGCAATAAGCACAGGGTCTATATTTAAATGTGGCATTGCGCCATGTCCTCCTTTACCTTTTACGGTAAAATAAAGTTCATCGGTAGAAGCCATGTATTTGCCATTTCTAAATCCAACTTTGCCTACTTCAATTAAGGGCATTACATGTTGTCCTAAAATATGATGTGGTACTGGATTTTTTAATACCCCTTCTTTAATTAAAACACTCGCACCGCCAGGTAGTTTTTCTTCGGCAGGTTGAAATATAAATTTAATACTACCTGCAAAATCTGCTTTGCATTCGTTCAAAATTTTAATACAAGTAAGTAATGAAGCCGTATGAACATCGTGTCCGCAAGCGTGCATTACACCCGAAACGGTAGATTTATAAGGCTTGTCACTTATTTCCTGAATAGGCAATGCGTCTATATCCGCTCTTAAAGCAATCACTTTTTCCGATGTTGCTTTTTCGCCAGTTAACAATACTACCACTCCAGTATTTCCCATTATTTGAAATGGAATCCCCCAATTTGTTAATTGGCTTTGAATAAATTTGGAGGTTTCGAACTCTTCAAAAGAAAGTTCGGGGTTTGCATGAATATGTGCTCGATACCCAATCGTTTCTGTTAAGTAATCGGCAGTTAATTTTTTAATTTTTGAAATAAGCATAAGCAATAAATATTAATTCAATTTATTTTGGAAATGCAATATCATCTTTCACAATAAATACTGCAGGAAAATCTTTAAGAATTATTTTTTGAAAATTACCAGCTGTAATGCGATTTCTAAAATCACCTACTCTTAGTTTAAAATAAGGCTGTTGGTAAATCAAGTAAACGTTGTAATCAGCATAAATACTGGTAAATCTTGCTTTAATTTCGGCGGCTTCGTTTCTGTTTCCACCAAAATATAATTGTAATCGATAACCCGCTATAACTGGCTTTTCTTTATCTAATGCTGTTTTCTTATTTAATATTTCTTCCACTTTTTGGTTCATATTTATTTTAACGAGGCCTTGTTGTGCAAAAGCGACGGTAGAAAATATAAGTAAGAAAACTAAATAAGTTAATTTCATTATTGTGTATTTATACCATGGCAGCTTTTGTATTTTTTGCCACTACCACAAGGGCAAGGATCGTTTCTACCTATTTTTTGATCAACTCTTACGGGTTGCGCTTTTGGTGCATCCGCTTGAACATCAGCTCCAGCGGTACTGCTACTAGCATAGTTTGGTTTGCTGAGCTTTAATTTACTTAAGTCTGTTTTTAAAGGTGCCCTAGCTTCTTTTACTTCTTCTGCATTTGTTTGTGATGGAATACTTCCACGATAAATAAAGCTCATCACGTCTTTATTCACTTCAGAAATCATTTGTTTGAATAATTCAAAAGATTCGAACTTATAAATGAGTAAAGGATCTTTTTGTTCGTACACTGCATTTTGAACAGATTGTTTTAATTCGTCCATTTCTCGCAAATGCTCTTTCCATGCTTCGTCAATTAAAGCGAGCGATATGGATCTTTCGAAATCTTTGACTAGTTCTTTTCCTTTCGTATCAAATGCTTTTTTCAAATTACTAGTTATCTGAATTTGTTTCGAACCATCTGAAAAAGGAACCACAATATTTTCAATTGTTTGCCCTCTGCTTTCGTAAATATCTTTTAACACCGGCAAGGTGCTTTCTGCTAATCTATTTGATTTGCGTTTGTAGAAAGAAGTTAGCTCTTGATATAGATCATCTGCAATTTCATTCGATTTCTTGTTTAAGAAATCATTTTCATTGATATTAATATCTGCAGAAAACAAACGAATAATTTCTAATCTAAATCCTTCGAAATTTCTTTCGTCTTGATATTGTATGGTTAACTCTTCACATAAGTCAACAATCATGTCGTCTAAATCTACATCTAGTCTTTCGCCAAACAAAGCATTTAATCTTTTCTTATAAATAACTGTTCTTTGCGAATTCATTACATCATCGTATTCTAATAGACGCTTACGAATGCCGAAGTTATTTTCTTCTACTTTCATTTGCGCACGCTCAATAGATTTTGTAATCATGGAATGTTGAATCACTTCGCCTTCTTCTAATCCCATTCTATCCATTAAAGAAGCAATTCTTTGTGAGCCAAACATGCGCATCAAATCATCTTCTAAAGAAACAAAGAATTGCGTAGTTCCAGGATCGCCTTGTCTTCCGGCTCTACCTCTTAATTGCCTGTCAACACGTCTAGATTCGTGTCTTTCGGTACCAATAATAGCTAAACCTCCAGCGTCTTTTACACCTGGGCCTAATTTTATATCTGTTCCTCTACCAGCCATGTTAGTAGCAATGGTTACGGTTCCGGCTAAACCTGCTTCTGCTACAATGTCTGCTTCTCGTTGATGAAGTTTTGCATTTAATACATTGTGTTTAATGCCGCGTAACTTTAACATTCTGCTTAGTAATTCAGAAATTTCAACAGATGTTGTTCCTACTAGCACGGGTCTTCCGTTTGCAGTTAAAGAAACAATTTCTTCTACAACTGCATTGTATTTTTCTCTCTTGGTTTTATAAACTTTGTCTTCGCTGTCTTTTCTAGCAATATTTCTATTGGTAGGAATTTCAATTACATCTAATTTATAAATTTCCCAAAACTCACCGGATTCTGTTGTAGCGGTTCCAGTCATACCACAAAGTTTGTGGTACATTCTAAAATAATTCTGAAGGGTAATGGTCGCAAATGTTTGTGTAGCGTCTTCTACTTTTACGTTTTCTTTTGCTTCAATGGCTTGGTGAAGTCCGTCTGAATAGCGGCGACCTTCCATGATACGGCCTGTTTGCTCATCTACAATTTTAATTTTACCGCCATCAATGATATATTCAATATCCTTTTCGAAAAGGGTATAGGCTTTTAATAATTGATTAACAGAATGAATACGCTCAGACTTGATAGAGAAATCGCGCATCAATTCGTCTTTGCGTGTAATTTTTTCAGTATCGCTTAAATCGGCTTTTTCTAATTCTGCAAGCTCGCTGCCAACATCTGGTAAAATAAAGAAACTGGTATCTTCTCCGCTGGCTGTAATTAATTCAATTCCTTTTTCTGTTAACTCAATCGAATTATTTTTTTCATCAATCACAAAGAATAATTCGGCATCTACTTTTACCATTTCTTTTTGCTGATCTTGCATGTAATAGTTTTCTGTTTTGGTGAGGATCTGTTTGTTCCCCGTTTCACTTAAAAACTTAATGAGCGCTTTACCTTTTGGTAAACCTCTATAACATCTTAACAAGGCTAATCCGCCTTGTTCTGTTTTGTTTTCTGCAATTAATTTTTTGGCTTCTTGAATGGCGGTATTGATATAGCTTTTCTGTGCGTTTACCAATCTTTCAATTCTAGGTTTTAAATCGTAAAATTCGTGTTCGTTACCTCTTGGAATAGGGCCCGAAATAATTAAGGGAGTTCTTGCATCATCAATTAATACAGAGTCAACCTCGTCTACCATGGCAAAGTGTAATTTTCTTTGCACTAATTCTTCTGGCGATCTGGCCATGTTATCTCTTAAGTAATCGAAGCCAAATTCGTTATTGGTACCAAATGTAATATCTGCTTGGTATGCCTTTCTTCTTTCTTCCGAATTAGGTTGGTGTTTATCGATACAATCTACGCTAATGCCATGGAACTCATATATTGGTCCCATCCATTCACTATCACGTCGTGCTAAATAATCATTTACGGTTACAATATGAACACCTTTACCTGCTAATGCATTTAAATAGGCAGGTAAAGTGGCTACTAAGGTTTTTCCTTCCCCTGTTCCCATCTCAGAAATTTTTCCTTGATGTAAAACAATACCACCAATAATTTGCACATCATAATGCACCATGTCCCATTTCATTGGGTTACCGGCTGCAATCCAAGTGCTGTGGTGTTTAGCTTTATCTCCAATTATTTCTACATTTCCTTTTGCTGCTGCTAAATCTTTATCCATTGTAGTTGCGGTAACTTCAATAAATTCATTGGTAGAAAATCTGCGAGCAGTTTCTTTCACAACTGCAAAAGCGGTAGGTAGAATTTCTAATAAAACTTCTTCTATTAATTTATTTTCTTCTTTTTCTAAAACATCAATGCTATCATATAAGGAAACCTTTTCAGACATCTCCATTTCTGTTTCGCTTTCTATACGCATTTTGATAGCCGCAATTTCTGAAGAGATGCTCGCGATATGATCACGAATTTGTATTTTAAATCCAGTAGTATAATTTCTTAACTCATCATTGCTGATTGTTTGAATTTGTTCAAATGCTATTTTTGCTTTATCTAAAAGGGGAGTAATTTCTTTTATATCTCTTGCCGATTTACTACCGAAAATTTTTGATACAAAAGAGTTGATGATATTTGACATAAATTTATTTTAAGATTCCTTGTTGTTTTACCAAAAACGTTGCCATTCACAAATAATAGACAGTTTGGCATATGAATGCCAAAAATACTACATATTAGGCATTTTTTGATAGAAAAAGGGATTAATTTCTGCTAAAAATAAACGCTTTAATTTTCTATTTTTACAAAAAAATAAAGCATGAACATTTTATTATTAGGCTCTGGTGGTAGAGAATCGGCATTTGCAATGAAATTAGCCGAAAGTAAAGATTGCGAAAAGTTATTGATTGCACCTGGAAATGCAGGTACACTTGCTTTTGGCACCAATGTCAATATTTCAGTGAACGACTTTGGGGCTATTAAAACACTTTGCATAGTAGAAGATATAAATTTAGTTTTGGTAGGACCAGAAGATCCTTTAGTTAATGGCATTGTAGATTTCTTTTCTGATGACGAAGATTTGCTTCATATTCCAGTAATTGGACCATCAAAAGAAGGGGCTCAATTAGAAGGGAGTAAAGATTTTTCTAAAAGATTTATGCAGCGTCACCAAATTCCAACTGCCGCATACGAAACATTTACCAAAGAAGAATTAGCCAAAGGGATCGCTTACTTAGAAAATCATACTTTGCCCATTGTCTTAAAAGCCGATGGCTTGGCGGCTGGAAAGGGTGTGTTAATTTGCAATTCGGTGGCCGAAGCCAAACTCGAATTAACGGCGATGCTTGCCGATGCTAAATTTGGAACAGCAAGTCAAAAGGTAGTCGTAGAAGAATTTTTAGACGGCATTGAGCTTTCTGTTTTTGTATTAACAGACGGACATTCTTATGTGATCTTACCTTCGGCTAAAGATTATAAAAGAATTGGAGAGGGAGATACTGGTTTAAATACGGGAGGCATGGGCTCTATATCTCCAGTCCCATTTGTAGACGAAACTTTTATGCAAAAAGTGGAAGACAACATTGTTATTCCAAGTGTTGAAGGGCTGGCAAAAGAAGGCATAGACTATAAAGGATTTTTATTTATTGGTTTAATGAATGTAAATGGAGAACCAATGGTAATTGAATATAATGTAAGAATGGGTGATCCAGAAACGGAAAGTGTTATTGTAAGAATTCAAAATGATTTCTTATCTATAATGCATGCTGTTGCAGACGAGAGATTAGATACCATAAAATTACAAATTGACCCAAGACATGCAGCTACAGTGATGTTGGTGGCTGGAGGTTATCCAGGTGATTATGCAAAAGGCCAAGAAATTTCGAAGCTCGAACCAATGGAAGATGCATTTATTTTTCATGCAGGCACTCAATTTGCGAATGATAAAATTGTAACTAATGGTGGAAGAGTGATTGCAGTAACAGCACTAGACTTAAACCCGGAAATTGCATTAGCAAACGCAAATGCATTAGCAAATCAAATTCAATTCGAAGGCAAATATTTCAGAACAGATATTGGCAAAGATTTAATAAAATTTAGATAAATATATGAATCAATTTTTAGGATATTTTTTCAGGAAAAAAGATGACACTCGTCCAAATAATTTCAACATAAGGGCCATGCATTTTATCAATAAATTAAGCATTCTGATGTTTATCATTGGTTTATTAATTTATATTATCAAGAAATTTTCGGCTTAACGATATGAAAAAAATAATTAATACCAACGAAGCACCTGCGCCAATTGGCCCATATAATCAAGCTGTTCAGGCAGCTGGTATGTTATTTGTTTCCGGACAAATTGCCATAAATCCAGAAAACGGTCAATTGCTAGCCGGCGATATTACCATCGAAACCTATCAAGTAATGGCCAATTTAAAAGCCATTTTAAAAGAAGCAGGACTCGATTTTTCGGATGTAGTGAAAACAAGTATTTTTTTGTCAGACATGGCACATTTTGCGCAAGTAAATGATATTTATCAAAAATATTTTGATGGCGAATATCCAGCAAGAGAAACGGTTGCAGTACTAGGATTACCTAGAAACGTAAATGTAGAAATCTCTATGATTGCTGCCATTAGGAATACTTAAATATATTTACTTACCTTTATAGTTCTCACGGGGGTGGCATGAAAATGTCTGAGATTATACCCATTGAACCTGATCTGGATAATGCCAGCGAAGGGAAGAGGCATAAAACTATTTACTAATTAGCACCCCGGCTAATTAGGGTTTTATAAAAAAATAAAAATGAAATTTCAAAAATTATTTATTACAATACTATTAGTAGTATGCAGTGCTGGATTTTCTTTTGCACAAAATATTAAAGGTGTTATTTATGATGAGCTTCAACAACCTATAAAAATACTAGATGATGCAATTGTTACTGCGCAAAAATTAAAGGCGAATGCCGCGGCAAGCTATGATTTAATTCAAAAGCAAGACATCGCTAAAAACAACCTAGGGCAAGACTTACCTTATTTATTAAATCAATTACCCGCTACCGTTATAACTTCTGATGCAGGCACTGGCATTGGATATACGGGCATTAGAATTAGGGGAACAGATGCAAGCCGAACCAATGTAACCATTAATGGTATTCCTTTAAATGATGCAGAATCGCAAGGCACTTTTTTGGTGAATTTACCAGATTTGGCTTCCTCAATAGATAATATACAGGTTCAAAGAGGGGTGGGTAGTTCTATTAATGGTGCCGGTGCTTTTGGCGCGAGTATTAATATACAAACGGAGCATAAAATAGATTCGGCAGGATTTGAATTAGCCAGTGGCATCGGTAGTTTTGGAACCAAAAAATGGATGGGAAAATTTTCAACCGGGCAATTAAAAAACAATTGGAGTTTTGCAGGTCGAGCATCTCATATTCAATCCGATGGCTATATCAAAAATAGTGCAGCCAATTTAAATTCTTATTTCATCAATGCAAATTATACTACGAAAGATGCCATATGGAAATTTAATGTGTTTTCTGGTTCAGAAAAAACATTTCTTGCATGGGAAGGTGTGCCCATTGATTCTATGCAAACTAACAGAAGGTATAACCCTATAGCAGCAAATTATAAAGACCAATACGACCAATACGCACAAACACATTATCAATCTTTTTATACTAAACTACTGAATGCAGATGCCAGTTTTACGATTGGATTGCACCTTACTAATGGGAAAGGTTTTTTTCAGGAATTTAAATATGACCAAGCCTTTGCGAATATTGGTTTTGATACTTTATTTGTTGGAGTGGACACCATCAATAGCACTAATTTATTAAGAAGAAGGTGGTTGGCTAACCAATTTAAAGGCATTGTATTTTCTTATCAAAATACGATAAACAGCCGACTGCATTTACAAGTAGGTGCAGCAGCAAATGTGTATGATGGGCAACATTTTGCAGAAGTAGTATGGGCACAGTATGCTTCTCAAAGTCTTCCTCAACAACATATTTTTGATGGTACGGGTTTAAAAAAAGAAGCCAACTTCTATTTTAAAATGGATTACCAATTGAAACCAAAATGGAATGCATATTTAGATTTACAAACGCGGCTTATTCGATACCGATTAGGTGGTGAAAATATTTATTTAATGAATATTTCACAAAGCGCTAATTTTTTATTTTTTAATCCAAAGCTTGGATTAGCTTATACGCCAAACGCGCAAGAAGTATTTTATATTTCTTATAGCATAGCAAATAAAGAGCCTAACAGAGATGATTTGATAGGTAATTTAAGTCGAACGAAAAAAGCATTAGCAGAGCAGTTAGCAGATATAGAACTTGGTTGGAAATACCAAAATAGCAACATACGTTCTGCTTTGAATGTATATTATATAGATTATAAAAACCAACTCATTCCTACTGGAAAGCTTAACGATGTTGGAGAATCTATTCGAGAAAATTGTGCGCAAAGTTATCGCTTAGGAATAGAGTGGAATGGCATGTTAGCGATTAGCGCTAAGCTAAGCATTGGCGCAAACGCAGCCATCAGTGCAAATAAAATACTGAACTATACCGATGTGCTGTATAATTATGATCCAATTAATTATGCCATTATCGATACAATAACACAAGCGTATCAAAAAACAAACCTTGCTTATTCACCTGCAGTTATTGTAGGCGCGGTTATTAATTATCAATTTTCAAAAAGTATAGGTTTTAGTTTTCAAAATAAATATGTTGGCAAACAATATTTAGATAACACAAGTGCTAATGAAAAAATGATCAAGGCATTTATGGTAAACGATTTAATCATAAATTATATTAAGCCATTAAAAAACAAAACGGCATTGAACATAGATATAAAATTAGCTAATATATTTAATACCAAATATGTAGCCAATGGTTATACCTATTCTTATTTAGTTGGAGGCGAAAAAACAACTGCGGTATATTATTACCCACAAGCTACACGATCTATATTATTGGGCTTGAGTTTAAAATTCTAAAGCATAGATTATAATAAATACTATACTTTAGAAGTAAAACTAGCATAAGGAATGAGCATTTCTTCTAAAGAAATTCCTCCATGTTGAAAGGTATTAGCAAAGAAGTTTGCAAAATGATTATAGTTGTTTTGATAAACAAAATAAGTGTCATTTTTTGCAAAAATATAGGTTTGACTCATATTGACTTTAGGTAAAAAGGCCTCTGCTGGATTTTTAATTTCAAAAACATCTTTAGCCACATAGTTCAAGTTTTTACCTTGTTTATATCTCAGATTACTATTCACCGAACGGTCGCCTATTACTTTACTTGGTGTTTTAACCCTAATCGTACCATGGTCGGTTGTAATCACTAGTCTTGCATTTTTTTGTGCAATTTTTTTGATAATTTCTAGTAATGGAGAATGCTCAAACCAAGAATAGGTAAGTGATCTATAGGCAGATTCGTCGGGGGCTAATTCTTTGATCATGTCCATCTCTGTTCTTGCATGCGACAACATATCTACAAAATTGTATACAATCACATTTAAATTATTTTTAAATAAATGATGTACATTTTCGGCTAAGTCTTTTCCTTGTTCGTTTGTGGTTATTTTGTGATAGCTACTTTTAATATCTTTTCTGGCTCTTTGTAAATGATCAATTAAAAATTCCTCTTCGTGTAAGTTTTTTCCTCCTTCATCTTCGTCATTTTTCCATAATTTAGGAAAACGTTTTTCCATTTCGTTTGGTAACATACCCGAAAATATTGCGTTTCGTGCATATTGCGTAGCCGTTGGTAATATGCTTACATATAGTTCTTCTTCTTCTAATCTAAAATATTCGTTTACCAATGGCGCAATTATTTTCCATTGATCATATCTTAAATTATCAATTAAAACAAAGAAGGTAGATTGTGTTTCTGATAAATTGGGAAACACTTTTTTTCTTAAAACACTATGCGAAAGCATGGGCGCTTTATCGGGTTGTTGTAACCAAGACAAATAGTTTTTCTCTACAAATTTCGAAAACAAGGCGTTTGCTTCCGATTTTTGTAATGTTAAAATCTCGTGCATCCCTGCATCTTCTAATTGTTCAAGTGCTAGTTCCCAGTATACAAGCTTACGATAAGCATCCATCCATTCCTCTATGTTTTGCACATCATTGAGTTGGCTACCTAAATTTCTAAATTCTTGTTGGTAAGCCGAGGCTGTTTTTTCTGTAATTAACCTTTTATTATCAAGAATTTTTTTGATGGTTAATAATATTTGTTTCGGGTTAACGGGTTTTATTAAGTAGTCTGCAATTTTTTTACCAATGGCTTCTTCCATTAAATATTCTTCTTCATTTTTGGTAATAAGTACCACAGGAATTTCGGAATTGAAATTTTTTATTTCAACCAATGTTTCTAAGCCAGTTAAACCCGGCATATTTTCATCTAAGAAAACTAAATCGAAATAATTAGATTTTATTAAATCTATTGCATCTGCACCATTGGTAACTGTTTTTACCTGGTATCCTTTTTCATTTAAAAATAAAATATGGGGCTTTAAAAGGTCAATTTCATCATCTGCCCATAATATCATCGTATCTTGCATCTTTCTTTTTTCTTATTGTTAAATTTAACAACTTTACCTTCATTTTATTATCCTAATTCCATTGAACAAGAAGAAATTATTTAACGACCCTGTTTATGGCTTTGTGAGTATTGCTTACGAAACCGTTTTCGATTTAATAGAACACCCTTATTTTCAACGTTTAAGAAACATTAAACAGCTGGGTCTAACCCATTTAGTGTATCCTGGTGCTTTACATACCCGATTTCATCATGCTTTAGGAGCGATGCATTTAATGGGAATTGCGCTCGAAACTTTGAAAAACAAAGGAGTGGCTATTACAGAAGAAGAAGCGGAGGCGGTAACCATCGCTATTTTGTTACATGATATTGGACATGGCCCATTCTCCCATGCATTAGAAAGCTGCATTGTGCCTGGTGTACAGCACGAAGCATTGTCTGTATTAATTATGCATCGCTTAAATAAAACCTTTAATGGAAAATTAAGCTTAGCCATTGCCATTTTTGAAAATAAATACGAAAAGAAATTTTTACATCAATTAGTTTCTAGTCAATTAGACATGGACAGATTAGACTATTTAAATAGGGATAGTTTTTATACGGGTGTTTCTGAAGGAGTAATAGGATTTGATCGTATTCTTAAAATGTTACATGTTGTAAATGATGAGTTGGTGGTAGAAGAAAAAGGAATTTATTCTATTGAGAAATTTTTGATTTCTCGTAGGTTAATGTATTGGCAAGTATATCTACATAAAACGGTTATAGCCGCAGAACAATTATTGGTTAAAATATTTCAACGTGCTAAAGCTATTGCAAACAAAGGCGTTCCACTATTTGCAAGCCCTTCGTTTAATCTTTTATTAGCAAACCAAATTAGTACAGCGGCATTTTATGAAAACGAGTTATACCTCGACGCATTTATGAAATTAGATGATAGTGATTTGTTTTCTGCTATTAAAGTATGGGCCGAACACGAAGACCCCATTTTAGCTAAACTCTGTAAATTATTAATTGACCGAAAATTATTTACGATTGAAATGCAAAACGAAGCATTTACATCTAAAAGCATTCAAGCGCATAAAGACAAATTAAACCTATCGTTTCCACTTACAGCTCAAGACCAAGACTATTTTGTTTTTACAGGAATGATTACCAACAATGCCTACAATATGGAGGTAGGTAAAATTAATATTTTAACAAAATCAAAAGGCTTGATTGATATTGCGGATGCTTCCGATAATTTAAATTTATCTGCTTTGAGTAAAACGGTTGAAAAATATTTTATTTGTTATCCTAAATAATATTCCTTCCATTCAGATTTGTAACTTTAATGGATAATTTTAACTTTGTATCATGCAATTTACCGCTCAAGAAATTTGTTTAATGCTTCAAGGCGAGTTGGATGGAAATCCAGCCGAAGTGGTCAGTGCATTGTCTAAAATCGAAGAAGGGAAAAAGGGAACCCTTTCTTTTCTTTCTAATCCCAAATACGAACATTTTCTTTATGATACGCAAGCATCTGTCGTAATCGTTAATAAATCTTTAAAGTTAGAAAAAGCTGTGAAGGCCACCCTTATAAAAGTGGACAATGCTTACACTGCATTTTCGGTTTTATTGGATAAATACAATACCATCAAATTACATAAATCAGGAATCGAACAACCTAGTTTTATAAGTGAATCGGCTACAATCGCCGCCAATTGCTATGTTGGAGCCTTTGCATACATTGGAAATAATGTAACTATTGGAAATAATGTAAAATTATATCCGCAAGTTTTTGTTGGAGACAATGTAACTATTGCAGATGATACTACTCTTTTTGCAGGCGTTAAAATATATTCAGATTGCGTAATTGGCAAGGGAGTAATAATTCATGCTGGAGCGGTAATTGGTAGTGATGGTTTTGGTTTTGCACCGCAAGCCGATGGTACTTATCAAAAAATTGCTCAAATTGGAAATGTGATTATTGAAGATTTAGTAGAAATTGGATCCAATACCAGTATTGATCGTGCAACTATGGGTTCTACCATTATTCGTGCAGGGGTAAAGCTCGACAACTTAATTCAAGTAGCACATAATGTAGAAATCGGTAAAAACACCGTAATTGCCTCTCAAACGGGCATTTCGGGTAGTACCCATATTGACGAAAATGTGGTTTTGGGAGGCCAAGTTGGTGTTGCAGGTCATATTCATGTTGCCAAAGGTTCTCAAATAGCCGCCCAATCGGGTATCACAAAAACCGTTACGCTCGAAAACAAGCAATGGGGAGGCTCTCCACTAGCTATTTTCCGCGATTCATTGAAAAATCAAGCAGTCTATCGCAGGCTTCCAGAGCTTGAAAAACGCATTGAGGAGCTTGAACAGCAACTCAAGCAAAAGGGTTCATAATTTAATCGGTCAAACATTTTGTATAAAGGCAGTTTCTAGATACATTTGCGGGAATAATCCTTGCTAATGAATCTAAAACAAACTACCATTAAAGCTCCTGTAACTGTAAAAGGAGTTGGTTTACATACGGGTAAAGAAGTGACCATGACTTTTAAGCCTGCGCCAGAAAATCATGGGTTTAAATTTCAACGCATCGATTTACCAGGTTCCCCAATTATTGATGCCGATGTTGATAATGTAACAGATACTTCTAGAGGAACAACCATTACACAAAACGGAGCAAGTGTTTCTACAGTAGAACACACCTTGGCTGCTTTAGCAGGCTTAGAGCTAGATAATATTTTAATTGAAATCAATGCACCCGAAACACCTATTATGGATGGCAGTTCTATTATTTTTATAGAAGAGCTTGAAAAAGTTGGTTTCGAAATTCAGGATGCAGATAGAGAATACTTTGTCATTTCTTCCAACATCACCTATTCAGAATCTGATCGTCAAGTGGAAATGGTGGCGATGCCATACATCGATGACTATCGCATAACAGTAATGGTAGATTATAACTCACCCGTATTAGGCAGTCAACATGCGGGTTTGTCGGGTATCGCACAATTTAAAAAAGAAATTGCTTCTTGCAGAACATTTTGTTTTTTGCATGAATTAGAGATGCTTTTAAAAAATAATTTAATTAAAGGCGGAGATTTAAATAATGCAATTGTTGTAGTAGATAAAGTGGTAAGCGATGAAGAATTAGATCACCTTGCAAAACTATTTAACAGAGATAAAATTGCAGTTGCAAGAGAAGGCATCTTAAACAATGTGGAGTTGCGTCACCAAAACGAACCCGCTCGACATAAATTATTAGATGTAATTGGCGATTTAGCTTTAATTGGAATGCCATTAAAAGGGCATGTAATGGCCGCAAGACCAGGGCATGCAGCCAATGTTGCCTTTGCTAAAAAAATCAAAGCATTAATCAAAAAAGATAAAGCGAAAAAAAATATTCCAATTTATAATCCTAGTGTGCCACCAATTTATGACACAATAGGTATCATGAATATTTTGCCTCACCGCCAACCATTTTTATTAATTGACAAAATTATTGAATTGTCATCTAAGCATGTAGTGGGAGTAAAAAATGTAACCATGAACGAAGAGTTCTTTAAAGGGCACTTTCCTGGAAACCCTGTAATGCCGGGCGTTTTACAAGTTGAAGCGATGGCGCAAACAGGAGGTATTTTAGTTTTAAATACCGTACCAGATCCAGAAAATTATTGGACATACTTTATGAAAATTGAAAATGCAAGATTTAAAGATAAAGTTGTACCAGGAGATACTATTCTTTTCAGATGTGATTTAATGGCTCCTATTCGTAGGGGAATTTGTCAAATGAAAGGAATTGCATTTGTTGGTGATAAAATTGTAATGGAAGCAGAATTAATGGCACAAATAGTAAGAAGAAGTTAAATTAGCAACATGAATCAATCCCTTACCTATATTCATCCAGAAGCAATCATTGGCGAAAATGTGACCATTGATCCATTTGTTTCGATCCAAAAAAATGTAACTATTGGCGATGGCACTTGGATAGGATCCAATGTGACTATCATGGAAGGTGCAAGAATTGGTAAGAATTGTAAAATTTTTCCGGGTGCAGTCATTTCAGCTATTCCACAAGATTTAAAATACAACGGCGAAAATACAACGGCCGAGATTGGTGACAATACAACAATCAGAGAATTTGTTTCGATCAATAGAGGTACAACCGAAAAATATAAAACGGTTGTAGGAAAAAATTGTTTAATTATGGCTTATGCCCATGTTGCCCATGATTGTATTTTAGGCGATCATATTATTTTAGCAAACAGCGTAAACTTAGCAGGGCATGTAACCATAGAGGATTACGCAATATTAGAAGGCATGGCTGCTGTTGGACAATTTTTAACCATAGGCGCACATAGTTTTGTTGCTGGTGGTACATTGGTCAGAAAAAATGTTCCTCCTTTTACTAAAGCGGCAAGAGAACCAATCAGTTATGTTGGTATTAATTCTGTTGGCTTAAGAAGGAGAGGATTTACAGAAAATAACATTCGTCAAATAGAAGATATCTACAGAATTTTATTTGTTAGAGGTTTAAGTACATCGAATGCTTTAGCACAAATCGAATCAGAAATACCATCTTCTTTAATAAAAGATCAAATTTTAACTTTCGTTAAAAACTCTAAAGAGGGTATTATGAAAGGCATAGGTCGAAATGTATGAGAATCGAATTAAGTGGGCTTGGTAAAAAATTCAATAGAGATTGGATTTTTAAAGGCATTAACTTTTCTTCAGCTCCAGCAGACCGCGTGGCTATTATTGGTCCAAACGGTTCCGGAAAATCTACTTTATTACAAGTAATCTCAGGAGTACTGAGTCCGAATGAGGGAGCAATACATTTCAGTAAAAATAATACTGCCATAGCCATCGAATCTTTTTTTTCACACATTACTATTGCAGCCCCCTATTTAGAACTACCTGAAGAAATGACCTTGTTGGAATTAATTAAATTCCATTTCTCGTTTAAAAAAAAATTAGGCTTTCACACTGCCGAAGAATTAATTTCATCTATCGGATTAAACAAAGCAACGAATAAAGAAATAAGGTATTTTTCTTCTGGCATGAAACAAAGAGTAAAACTGGCATTGGCCTTATATAGCGATGTGGATTGCATTCTACTAGATGAGCCTACCACCAATTTAGACGAACAAGGCACACAATGGTATTTAAATTTAATAGATACCATGTTAGGTAATAGAACAATTTTTGTATCCTCTAATCAAGCACACGAATATTCATTTTGTAATAAGCAAATATTAATTGCAGACTATAAGCATAAATAATAAATTAGTAAATAGAAATCAAAAAAGATTATGGCAAAAGCGTCAGAAATAAAAAACGGATCAATTCTTAGATTCAATGGAAATTTAATAGCGGTAGAAGAAATCATTCACCGTACACCAGGAAATTTGCGTGCATTTTATCAAGCGAGAATGAGAAATGTAAAAACAGGTAAATTGGTAGAATATCGTTTTCGTACAGACGAAGAAGTAGAAATTTGTAGAGTAGAAACAAAAGATTATCAATATTTATATGAAGATGGAGATTTCTTTGTGGTAATGGATAATGAAACTTTCGAGCAATTTAATATTCCTAAATTTTTATTCGGCGATTCTGCAAAATTTGTTACAGAAGGAATGAATTTAATTGTGGCATTCGAAAGCGATGAGCCTATTACAGCCCAAGCGCCAACCCATGTAGAGTTATTGGTTACTTATACCGAACCTGCTGTTAAAGGCGATACGGCAACCAATGTAACTAAAGCAGCTACGGTTTCTAATGGAGCCGAGATTAGGGTTCCATTGTTTATCAATGAAGGAGATAAAGTTAAAGTAGATACCAGAAATGGTGACTATGTGGAGCGTGTAAAATAAATCAATGTTAAAATCCGAGGCAAGAGCAATATATTTAGCGAAAAGAAAAAGTATTTCTTTGGATGAAAAAGAATTGCTAGACCAAGCCATTTTAGCGGAGTTTAAAAAGTTAGATTTAACTACAGTAAAATGTATTCATATTTATTTGCCGATCATTGCTCAAAACGAATGTAATACTTATCCAATCATCGAATTTATTCAGGCAAACTATCCGAAAATTAATTTGGCTATACCCAAAGCTAATTTTGAAAATGGACAAATGGATGCGGTATTTTTTAATGCAGATACCCAATTAGCTACAAATAATTTAGGAATAGCAGAGCCTAGTAATGGAGCAGCAGTAGATCCGATCGACATCGATATGATTATTTGTCCGCTACTTGCCTTTGATCTCAAAGGCAATAGGGTAGGCTATGGTAAGGGTTTTTATGA
>CAIKLP010000008.1 GCA_903828245.1 uncultured bacterium
ATGTTATTTAGGAAAAGTAATGAGTTAACCATGAAAGCTGCCATAGAGCAGTTGTTGGAGACCTATAAGCTTTCCGACCAATTTATCGTAGAAAAAATAAAAATCAATTGGCCCGAATTAGTGGGAAAAGTAATTGCTAACCGAACCGATGAAATTAATATTCGTCAACAGAAATTATATTTAAAAGTGAGCTCGGCCAGTTTGCGTCAAGAATTAATTATGATGAAATCTACCTTAATCGAAAACGTCAATACCTACGCAGGAAAAAAACTAATCAACGAAATTGTATTGTTGTAATTGCAATAAATAAAAAAAGGTTGGTAACAAATGTTGCCAACCTTTTTTTTATTTGATGAATGTAATTAGTTTCTTTCGAATGCGCTGAAGAAAAAGTTTCCTTCTATCATCGCATTTTCATCAGAATCAGATCCGTGAACTGCATTAGCACTGATAGAAGTTGCGAATAAATTTCTGATCGTACCTGCATCTGCTTTTTGAGGATCTGTCGCACCAATTACGGTACGGAAATCTGCAACGGCATTGTCTTTTTCTAAAATCGCAGCTACAATTGGTCCAGAAGACATAAACGCAACTAAATCTTTGTAAAATGGACGTTCAGCGTGAACTTCATAGAATTTTCCAGCCATTTCGGGGCTCAATGAAGTGTATTTTAAGGCAATTACCTTAAATCCTGCTTTAATAATGTGGTCAATAATGGCGCCCATGTGCCCATTTGCAATGGCATCGGGCTTAATCATGGTAAAAGTTCTGTTTGTGGTCATCTTTTTAAATATTTATTGGGCGAAATTACAATAAAGAATGTTAAAATAACATGAAATCTTCTACAAATACCTCGATAATGCAATGTTTAGGGCATGAGAATGAAAAAAAATGAATAGATTTGCTACCTTTCTATGCATAATATAAACGAACTTAAATCATTGCTTTCCGAAGCAAAAAAAATTGTCATTACGACCCATCACAAACCCGATGGCGACGCAATGGGCTCTTCTTTGGGTTTGTATCATTTTTTGCTTTCATTGGGCCACCAAGTACACTTGGTAACGCCTTCCGACTATCCTTATTTTTTACATTGGTTACCTGGTAATTCTGAAGTAATCGATTTTCAAATACAAGCCGATAAATCGACGCAATTGATTGCCGAAGCCGATCTTATTTTTTGTACCGATTTTAATGCGCTCTCGAGAATTGGTTCATTAGGAGAATTAGTTCGTCAAAGTGCTGCCAAAAAAGTAATGATCGACCATCATTTAGAACCAGAAGGTTTCGAAGATTTTACTTTTTGGGATGTACGTGCTTGTGCTGCTGCAGAATTAGTATATCGATTAATAGTAAGCCTAGGTTATGGTCATCATATCGACAAAGACATTGCCACTTGTTTGTACACTGGTATCATGACCGATTCTGGATCATTTAGATTTCCAAGTACTTCGGCCGAGGTGCATCGTATTATTGCCGATTTAATAGATAAGGGCGCAAATAATTCCAGAATTCACGAACTCATATACGATACCAATACCGAAAATCGTTTAAAGTTTTTGGGCCATGTGTTAAGTCAGAAAATGGTAATTATGGCGGAATTAAATACGGCTTATATTTATATTGATCAAGAGGAATTAAAAAAATACCAAATTGTAACTGGAGATACCGAAGGCATTGTTAATTACGCGCTTTCGATTAATGGTATTCGTTTTGCAATTTTGGTGGTGGATAGAGGCGAAGCAAGAAAATTATCGTTCCGCTCAAAAGGAGAATTTCCTGCCAACGAATTGGCTAAAAAATATTTCGAAGGTGGTGGCCATCGCAATGCAGCTGGTGGAATTTCTTATTTAAGCTTATCAGAAACCGTAGCAAAAATTAAAGCTATTTTGCCCGAATTTGAAGAAATGTTAAAACAATAAATAAATCAAAAAAAACAAAATAAAAATGACTAGAAGATTGTTAATTATCGCAGCATTAGCGACTGCCTTATTCCAAAGTTGTGGAGATGTTTTATCTACAAGATATTATGTTTCCAAATATAGAAACATAATATATTGTATAGATGGTTTTAAAACAAGTGAAGATGGATTGAAATATAAAATTCATACTACTAACCAAGGCGAAAAAATTAAAGCAGGACATTTCGTTACTTTAAATATGGTTTACCGTACCGATTCTGATTCTGTTTTGTTTGATACTTATAAAATTGGACAAGCATTTAAGTTAGAGGTGGTAGAGCCTTCTTTTAAAGGCGATTTAATGCATGGTTTAACTTTATTATCTGAATCAGATTCTGCTACTTTTTTAATTAATGCAGATTCATTATTTGAAAAAACTTTCCGTTTTCAACGTCCAGCATTTATTGCTGCCGGTTCAATGTTGACTTTCCAAATTAAAATTGAAAAAGTACAATCGAAAAAACAAATGGAAGATGAGATGCAAGCAGAAGCTGCCAAAAAAGCAACAACAGAAAAAGTAAACATTTCGAAATACATTGCAGATAATAAATTAACTACTGTAATTACGGCAAGTGGTTTACAGTATGTGATTACTAAAGAAGGAGCTTCAGAAAAAGCAAATAGTGGAGATACGGTTATGTTGCAATACACCGGCAGGTTATTAAATGGTTTCAAATTCGATTCTTCTTATCCTGAAGGCAAGCCATTAGAGTTCCCAGTAGGGCAAGGCGTAGTGATCAAAGGATGGGATGAAATTTTACAAATTATGGGTAAGGGTGCAAGAGCCACCGTTATTATTCCGTCTGCAATGGCTTATGGCGGAAGCGAAATAGGCAATGGCGCAATTCCAGCCTATTCAACTTTGGTTTTCGATATGGAATTAGTAGGTATTAAAAAAGCAAAAAAATAAATTATATATGAAAAGTTTAAAAACCATCATTGCAATTTTGCTAATTGCAAGTTTTGCACAAGCTCAAAAAGCAGTAAAGTATTCAAAATCTAAAACTACTGGCCTTTCTTATGTTATGCATAAGTCAAATAAAGGACCAAAATTAAAATTAGATGATGTAGTAACTTTAAATTTAAAGTATATCACTAGTAAAGATTCTTTAGTATTTGATAGTTGGAAAATGGGTAAACCTATTCAATTAAAAATTGCTAAAGCATCTTTTAAAGGAGATTTAATGGACGGCTTAACTTTATTAACGGTTGGCGATAGCGCTAGTTTTTTAATCAATGCAGATTCGTTGTTTACCAAAACATTTGGAGCGCCTCGCCCAGCATTCATCGACTCGAGTAGCTTCTTGATTTTTACCGTAAAAGTTATTAGTACCACCACAGATGCTGCCTTAAAAGCAGAAGAATTAAAAGCAGAAAAAGAAAACGCTATGAAAGAAAACGAAGTGATTGCAAAATACATTGCAGATAAACAAATTACCCCAAGTAAATCATCAAGTGGTTTAATGTATATTATATCTGAACCAGGTGCTGGCGAACAAGCGCAAGCAGGTAAAACGGTGAAGGTGCATTATACAGGCCGTTTGTTAGATGGAACTAAATTTGATTCTTCTTTAGATAGAAACGAACCAATTGAATTTAAATTAGGACAAGGCATGGTGATTAAAGGATGGGACGAAGGAATTGCTTTGTTAAAAGTAGGAGGAAAAGCATTGTTAATTATTCCTTCTGATTTAGCTTACGGATCTAGAGGCGCAGGTGGAGTTATTCCTCCATTCTCCCCTTTAACATTTGAAGTAGAATTAGTTTCAGTACAATAAAACATATTTTTTAAAGAGGCCTAAACAATTTTGTTTAGGCCTTTTTTTATTTACCTATTTTACATGTTTGTCGATACCCATACCCACATCTATCTACCAGAACTATCCGCAGAGATAGATCAAGTTATTGCGCGTGCAAATGCCAATGGTATTCGACAATTTTTCTTACCCAATATAGATAGTACGTCTATCGATGCGGTATTTAAATTAGCCAATCAATTTCCAGATCAATGTTATCCAATGATGGGTTTGCACCCTTGTTCGGTTAATGAAAATTACGAACAAGAACTCGCTACCATCTTTGCTGCGGCAAGGGCTAATAAAATTTTTGCTATTGGCGAAATAGGTATGGATTTGTATTGGGATAAAACATTTGAACAAGCGCAACGTGCCGTTTTTATCGCACAAATTGAACTAGCGAAAGAATTATCTTTGCCTATTGTAATTCATTGTAGAAAAGCTTTCGACGAAACATTGGCCATTTTAAAAGCAGCACAGGATCAAAATTTGCGAGGTATATTTCATTGCTTTTCGGGCAGCTTGCAACAGGCTCATCAAATTATAGACCTAGGATTTTATTTAGGTATTGGTGGCGTATTAACTTATAAAAACGCTGGATTAGCCGAGGTAGTAAAAGAAATTGATTTAGCGCATTTGGTTTTAGAAACAGATAGTCCTTACTTAAGTCCTGTGCCTTTTAGAGGTAAACCCAACGAAAGTTCCTACCTCATTCACGTGGCAGAGAAACTAGCCACGCTAAAATCTTGTACTTTAGCAGAAATTGCCGAACAAACTACGGCTAATTCTAAAAGAGTTTTTGGTATTTAAAATCAAAGCAAATGAAAAAATTACTCCTACTATATACTGGCGGAACCATTGGAATGGTTCAAGATCAAAAAGGAATTTTAGTACCTTTTGATTTTAATAATATTACCGAAAATGTTCCAGAACTTTCTCGTCTAGATTATCAAGTAGTCGTTATTTCTTTTGATCCAATATTAGATTCATCTAATATGAATATGGATAGTTGGATCGAAATGGCCAGTATTATTGAAAAGAATTACCACGACTATGATGGCTTTGTTATTTTGCATGGTTCAGATACCATGGCTTATACAGCAAGTGCCTTAAGTTTTATGTTAGAAAATTTAGCAAAGCCTGTAATCCTTACAGGATCTCAGTTACCGATCGGGGAGATTAGAACAGATGCCAAAGAAAATTTAATTACCGCATTAGAAATTGCTGCTGCAAAAGATGAGCATGGACAGGCAATCGTGAATGAAGTTTGTATTTATTTTGATTATAAATTGTTTAGAGGCAATCGTGCAAAGAAAACAGAAGCCAATAAATTCGAAGCATTTAGCTCGCCTAATTTTCCAATTTTAGCAGAAGCAGGGGTACATATTAATTTCAATTCGGAAGTATTGATGCCTCGTTCGGAAGCGGCATTTGTAGTGCATAAAAAATTAAAAAATCCCATTTCCTTATTAAAAATATTTCCAGGAATTTCGCCTGCATATGTTCAAGCGGTTATTCATGCGCAAGGCGTGAAAGCTATTATTTTAGAAGGTTTTGGCGCGGGTAATACTTGTACAGATGATTGGTTTGTAGCAAGTTTACAACAAGCAGTCGCTAGTGGAATCTTGATATTAGAGATCACCCAATGTATAGGTGGAAATGTAGAAATAGGCAGATACGAAACCAGCAAACATTTAGCTAAAATGGGCGTTGTAGGTGGCTTAGATTTAACATTCGAAGCGGCTATTACTAAATTGATGTATTTGTTTGGTCAGGAGCTAAGCCTAAACGATATTGCTATTCAGCTAAGCCAAAACCTAAGAGGGGAAATTACAGCCTAGTAAAAAATAATACTAGGCCGTAAATATTATTCGATAATGGTATTCCAACTAAATTTATCGGCTTCTGCGCCCGTACGAATGTGCATTAATTTCTTTTTCGCACGCAACATAAAAGCGTTTTCATCTATAGCAGGTAAAATATAATTATGTCCGTTGATGCTGATCGATTCAATAGGAGCTACCACCGCTGCAGTTCCTGTACCGAAGGCTTCCGAAACATGATTTGCTTTTAAGGCTTTTTCTAAATCATCTACACTAATTTTTTTAATTTCAACTGGCATGTCCATTTCGTTTGTTAAAGACAATATGGAATCTCTAGTAATGCCATCTAATATAGAATCCGAAGTGCTAGGCGTAATGAGTTGTCCGTTGATAATGAACATCACATTCATGGTGCCAGATTCTTCAATGTATTTATTTTCTCGGCCATCGGTCCAAAGAATTTGATCGAAGCCTTCTTCTTTTGCTAGTTTAGTTGGGAAAAAAGAGGCACCGTAATTACCTGCACATTTTGCAAATCCTGCTCCACCTCTGGTAGCGCGCGCAAAATGGGTTTCCACTTTTATTTTTAAAGGAGTACCATAGTAAGGGCCTACTGGGCCACCAAAAATGACAAACATATATTCTTCTGCAATCTTCACCCCAAAGCGCGCTTCAGAAGCAAATACAAATGGTCTAATATATAACGAATGTCCTTCTCCTTCGGGTACCCAATTTAAATCGGTTTTAACAAATGCCAATAATGCTGCATGAAATAAATCTGCAGGAATGGTTGGCATGCACATTCTATCCAATGATTTATTGAAACGATCTAAATGTTTTTCAATTCTAAAAATAGAAATCGAGCCATCTTGCATTTTAAATGCTTTCATGCCCTCGAATACACTTTGTCCATAATGAAGCGCAAGCGTTGCTGGATTCAAAGACAGGTTTTCGTAAGGAACAACTTTTGGATTAATCCACTTGCCGTTTTCGTAATTTGAAACAAACATGTGGTCTGAAATAACCGCGCCAAACTCTCCTCGTTCCACTAATTCTTTAGTCCAATGAGGATTTTTTGTTTGTACAATTGGTATTTGGTAGTTCATATTAAAATGGGATGTTTTTCAAGCACAAAATTGCATAAATAAAGCTAAAATGGCTAATTTATTTAATTAGCTATTTTGCTGACTATCAACTAGATAATATTTAGCAGATTGCCTGTTTCAAATATGGATGAATAATTGCAAACAATAACTTAATTTGCAGCATAATTTTAAAGCCTTGAAACTTTCCGAAATCAGTAATCCCATTGCAGCAGAATTAAAAACATTTGAAGCCGCTTTTAAAGCTTCGATGCAAAGTTCTGTGCCTTTATTAGATAAGGTAACGCAATATATTTACAAACGAAAAGGGAAGCAAATGCGTCCAATGTTTGTGTTTTTTACAGCACAACTTTGTGCTGGAATTACACCGGCAACGCATAGGGGAGCAGCATTAGTGGAGTTACTACATACGGCTACTTTGGTGCACGATGATGTAGTAGACGACGCCTATTTGCGAAGGGGTTTTTTATCGATCAATGCCGTTTGGAAAAATAAAATAGCCGTATTAGTCGGCGATTTTTTATTGGCTAAAGGCTTGTTGTTATCATTGAACAACGATGATTTTAATTTGCTCAAAATAGTCTCTCGTGCAGTGCAGCAAATGAGCGAAGGAGAATTACTGCAAATAGAAAAGGCAAGAAGACTAGACATCAAAGAAGAAGTTTATTACGAAATTATAAGACAAAAAACAGCCTCTTTAATAGCTTCATGTTGCGCATGTGGTGCAGCATCTGCTGGTGTCGAACAACAAATGGTAGACCAACTCCATTTGTTTGGAGAGCACGTAGGAATGGCATTTCAGATCAAAGATGATTTAATGGATTTTGGTTATGATGACATTGGTAAGCCTAAAGGAATAGATATTAAAGAAAAGAAATTAACCTTGCCCTTAATTTATGCATTACAAAAAGTAAGTGCTGCAGAAAAAAATAAAATGATTAGGTTAGTCAAAAACCATCACGAAGAAAAAGAAACCTTAACGATCATTTTAAACTTTATCAATGCACAAGGTGGCATGGAATATGCAGCGCAAAAAATGATGGAGTATAAAAACAAAGCCATTGCAATACTTGCGCAATTCCCAGATTCCATTGCCAAAGAATCGCTGATTCAATTAGTTGATTTTACCATCAATAGAAAAAAATAATGTATTCAACGGAGCTTTTATTTTTCGGATGTTTTGCGCTATTTATTTTTGCCATGTTGGCCATAGACTTAGGCGTTTTTAATAAAAAAAACCATATTGTTAAAACCAAAGAAGCCTTCGTGATGAGTGCTATCTGGTTAAGCTTCGCCATCGCTTTTTATATTTTATTGTTATTTAAAGGGCATTGGATTCACGGCATCAGCGATTTAACATCTTTGCAAGCTGTTATTGCATTAAACCATCAATCCATAGCCATTATTCCAACAAATTTTTCGGCCAGTTTAGCCAATTACAATCAAAATTTGGCCTTGGAGTTTATGAGTGGTTATTTGGTCGAGTATGCATTATCGGTAGATAATATCTTTGTGATCATCTTATTGCTAACCGCATTTAATGTAGCCGAAAAATATTATCACCGTGTTTTATTCTGGGGTATTCTGGGCGCAATTTTGATGCGTTTCCTTTTTATTTTCTTGGGAGCTACTTTAATTAAAGAATTTGAATGGATATTATATTTATTCGGAATATTTTTATTGTATACAGGATTATCTTTGTTTTTCAAAAAAGAAGAAACAGAAAAAATTGATACAGAAAATCATCCTGTTGTAAAATTTTTCGCAAAATATTTTAATGTCTTTCCGAGATATGTTGGGAGTAAATTTTTTGTTAAGAAAAATAAAAAATGGCTAATCACCCCTTTGTTTATTGTATTAATTGTCATCGAGTTTTCAGATTTAATATTTGCAGTAGATTCAATACCTGCCATATTTTCGATTACTAAAGATCCATTTATTGTTTTTTTCTCTAATATATTTGCCATATTAGGATTGCGTTCTATGTTTTTTTTATTGGTGAATGTGATTCATAAATTTCATTATTTAAAAACAGGTTTAGCGGTGTTATTGACATTTATTGGTGTTAAAATGCTGGCCGCACATTGGTTAAAGGCCATTGGATTTGGCACTTTACATTCCTTACTATTTATTATTTTTGTATTGCTGAGCAGTATTTTGTTGTCCACTTTTTTTCCAAAAACAACTATTGAGAAATGATTATGAAAAAGTTTCTATTTTTTATGGGCATGTTGCTAGCCTGCATGAATCATGCAATGGCGCAAAGTCCAGAAGCCGATAAACCCATTGTAAAAAAAGTATTCGAAGATTATTATATAGGCGAGTACCGTTTTAAAAGTAGAAATAATTGGGTGCTTTTTGGATTTGGCCCAAACATTAAGCCTAGTTTGCCTAATTTCACCAATGCAAACATGGAATTAAGTTTTAATTATTATGATCGATTAGATAGATTATGGCAATTGAGTTACCAAGCTAGCACGCTTAATTATTTAGCATTTGGTGGCGCTACTGTTTACCTTAATGCATTTAATCTAGGTAGAGGAAAAGTAATCGAAAAACAATATTACAAAATAGCTGCCTTTGCTGGTCCTAGTTTAGTCTATACTAATTATTATCCTTATGATTCTACTAAAACCATTAATCAAGACAAAACATTTGGTATTGGATTGCAAGCACAATTGCAATTTATTGTCAAGCCAGTATATGATTTTGGTTTTAGCATTAGCCCTTTTGTGAATGTAAATACGGTGCAAACAGTTGCTGGTATTACGCTGGCTATTTATGGGTCAAATGCAATGGAAAGAAAAATTAAATATTAATCATATTTAAAATTTCATCAACATATTTTCTGTTATTAGCTAAGCGAGGTACTTTATGTTGACCACCAAGCTTGCCTCTGTTTTTCATCCAATTGTAAAAAGTATCTGCTGGTGCAAGATGAACAATCGGTTTTAACAATGCAATATTGCCTTTTCTTTTTGCTTCGTAATCGGAGTTGATTTCTTTGAGGGCTGCATCCAAACAATCTGTAAAAGTATCGAGGTGCTCAGGTGCTTTTTCAAATTCAATAATCCATTCGTGACCGCCAGATTTTTTATCACTAAAATAAATTGGTCCAGCAGTATAATCTCGAATAGCGGCGTTACAAATACTACAAGCTTTTACCAAGGCTTTTTCGGCATTGTCGATTATAAGTTCTTCTCCAAAAGCATTGATAAAATGTTTGGTTCGGCCGGTAAT
Organism: uncultured bacterium; assembly: GCA_903828245.1. Taxonomy (GTDB): domain Bacteria; phylum Bacteroidota; class Bacteroidia; order Sphingobacteriales; family Sphingobacteriaceae; genus CAIKLP01. The sequence goes on from CAIKLP010000008.1 coordinate 9,924, forward strand.
TAAAATACGATAAGGGTTAAGGCTAGTAAATTGAACGGTGTCGCCCACTACATAGCGCCATAAACCCCCATTAGTAGATATCACGATCGCATAGTTTTTAAATAAACTGACTTCGGCCAATGATAAAGTTTTCGGATTTGCTTCGTCGATGTTTTCTATTGGAATAAATTCATAATAGATACCATAGTCTAGCATCAATAACATTTCGCTATTCCCTATTTGATCTTGAATGCCAAAAAAACCTTCCGATGCATTATAGGTTTCTAGGTAATACATTTCTGAAGAAGGAATTAATTTTTGAAATTGTTCGCGGTATGGCGCAAAATTAACGGCACCATGAAAATACAATTCTAAATTGGGCCAAACTTCTAATAAATTATTTTTACCAGTAATTTCCAAAATTCTTTTGGCCAATAAAACCGTCCAAGTGGGAACTCCAGATATATTGGTAACATTCACATGGATGGTGGCATTGGCAATGGTTTCTAATTTTTCTTCCCAATGTTCCATGAGCGCAATTGCACTGTTCGGTGTGGTATGGAATTCGGCCCACATGGGCAAATTTTTAATTAATACAGCAGAAAGATCGCCATAAGAAATTGCTTCGTTTACGGGGCTTATTTGATTGCTTCCGCCCACAATTAAACATTTGCCAGTAAATATTTTTGATTCGGGTTGATTATTACAATAAATACTTAATAAATCTTTACCTCCCTTGTAATGACACTCCTCTAAAGATTCGTTGCTAACTGGGATGAATTTACTTTTGTCGCTGGTGGTGCCAGAAGATTTTGCAAACCATTTTATTTCCGAAAACCATAAAACATTTTCTTCCCCTTGCATCATGCGCTCAATGTAGGGTTTGAGCGTGTCGTAGTTTTGCAATGGAACTCTATTGACAAACTCTTCTCTGGTTTCAATACTTTTGTAATCGTATTTTCTACCCCATTCGGTATTTCTAGCGCTGTTAATTAAATTAAATAGCCATTCCTCTTGCACTTCGTTTGGATACTTCATAAAGAATTCAATTTGATGAATTCTTTTTTTCATAATCCAAGAAAGGATGGAGTTTACAACGGTCATTTGATTAGATGGCTTTGGGTCTTAATACAAAATTCTTACCTAAATATACGCGTCGAACTTGTTCGTCTGCGGCTAGCTCTTCTGCAGTGCCAGATTTTAAAATAGATCCTTCAAATAGTAAATAAGCACGATCGGTAATCGAAAGTGTTTCTTGCACATTATGATCGGTAATTAAAATGCCAATATTTTTCTTTTTTAATTTGGAAACAATTGTTTGAATCTCTTCAACGGCAATAGGATCAACACCTGCAAAAGGTTCGTCTAGTAATATGAAATTTGGATTTGCAGCTAATGCCCTTGCAATTTCGGTTCTTCTTCTTTCTCCACCAGATAATAAGTCGCCTTGATTTTTCCTAACTTTACTTAAACTGAATTCTTCGATGAGTTCTTCTAATTTATCTTTTTGTTCCGATTTAGAAAGGTTGGTCATTTCTAAAATGGCTAAAATATTTTCTTCTACGGTTAGTTTTCTAAACACCGAAGCTTCTTGTGCTAAATATCCAATGCCCTTTTGGGCTCTTTTATACATAGGCTCTTGGGTAATTTCTTCGTTTTGAAGAAATATTTTTCCCGAATTTGGTTTAATTAACCCTACGATCATATAAAAAGAAGTTGTTTTTCCTGCGCCATTTGGCCCAAGTAGTCCAACAATTTCTCCTTGTTTTACATTAAAAGAAACATCGTTTACTACGGTTCTTTTTTTGTAGGTTTTAATGAGGTGTTCGGCTCTTAATTCTAACATATATTACGATTGAATTCGGATGTCTTTAATATTTAATTGTATGCTTGTTTTTTCTCTCCAAGTATTTTCTTCAATGGTATAACAAATATCAAATGGAATACCTGGCACTAATTTATCTTTTAAATTTCCTAAACCAAAGGCAATACAATCAAATGCGTAACTTCCTTGTTGAACAACGGAAAATTTAAGGTGATTGTTATTTTGTTTGCCCACTAATTGTGCAGGGCTAGCTAGTTGCACCAGAGAAGAAATAAATACAGGTTTCATATTTCCTGGTCCGAATGGTGCAAACTGTTTTAATATGGCATTCGTTTTGGTCGAAAATTCTGCCAAATTCATTTCGCATTCTATGGCAATTTCTGCTTGTAAAGAATAATCATGAATAGAAGCGGCTACAATTTCTTCGAATTTTTCTTGAAAGGCAGGAATTTGATCGATGTGCATGGTTAAACCTGCAGCATATTTATGTCCACCATATTGAATGAGCAAATCGCTACAAGCGCTGATGGCTTCGTAAATATCAAAACCATTTACCGAACGAGCGGAGCCCGCTGCTAAACCATTAGATTCGGTTAAAATAATGGTGGGTTTATAATGCTTTTCGATTAACCTAGAGGCTACAATTCCTATCACCCCTTTATGCCAAGATGCATCGAATAAAACGGTTGATTTTTTTTGATGTAAATCGAAGTTTTCTTCGATCATTTGCAAAGCCGATAGCGTAATGGATTGATCAAATTCTTTTCTTTCGGTGTTTTTGGCATCTACAATTTCACAAAAATCAAATGCAGATTGTTCATCTTCCGAAATTAATAAATTAACAGCATGCTTTGCATCATCAATTCTTCCGGCTGCATTGATTCTTGGACCAATCGCAAAAACAATTTCGTTGATAGATAAATCTGTTTTAGTTGCAGCAATATTCATGAGCGCTTTAAAACCTGGGCGTGGATTGCTATTTAATTGTTGCAAGCCAAAATAAGCCAGAGTTCTGTTTTCGCCTGTTAAAGGAACAATATCGGATGCAATACTTACCGCAACTAAATCTAATAATGGCAATATAGCGTCCATGTCTATTTGATGAAACTGACAATAGGCCTGCGCTAATTTAAATCCAATCCCACAACCCGAAAGTTCATCATAAGGATATTGGCAATCTTTTTGTTTAGGGTCTAATACCGCAATAGCAGCAGGAACGGTATCGCCAGGCAAATGGTGATCGCAAATTATAAAATCGATTCCTAAAGAATTGGCATAAGCTACTTTATCGTTTGCTTTAATACCACAGTCGAGCGCAATGATTAAACTAAAACCATGTTCTTTTGCAAAATCGATACCTGCAGTAGAAATACCATAACCTTCTTTGTATCGATCGGGAATATAAAAGTCTAATTTGGAATATTGTGTTTTGAAAAAAGTATAAGTTAATGCAACAGAAGTGGTACCGTCTACATCGTAATCACCGTAAATTAAAATGCGTTCGTTATGGGCAATGGCTTTATTAATTCTGTTAATAGCCAGCTCCATATCTTTCATCAAGAATGGATCGTGCAAGTGTAAAATAGAGGGTCTAAAAAAATCTTTGGCTTGATCAAAAGTATAGATTCCTCTTTTAGTTAAAAGGGAGGCAATCACCGGGTTTACATTCAGTTCGCCAGCGAGCCGATCGATTGCGGTTTTATCCGAATGGTTATTTTCTACCCACCTTTTTTCCATATCTTTGTAAACAGTTTTTGTAAAAATACATTTTTCAATCCAAAAATTGAGACAAAATACAAAGGCTTGTCGGTATTTTAAACCGCATAAATGAAAATAATAAGATGACAAAGCTTGTAGTACTTACCGAGGGGCAATATTCTGTAGACCAATCCAAAAAGTTTATTCCTTTAGATCCAATTTTACATGATCCAAGAGACAGACCGGCATCTATATTTGTTCATGTGCAACCCTTTTTATTACAAACCGAACATGATTTACTTTTATTTGATACTGGCTTAGGCTATGCAAATGCAGCAGGCGAATTAGTGATACACGAAGCCATTAAAAATGCTGGATTTGATCCATCAGATGTTACTAAAGTTTTAATGAGTCATTTGCATTTTGACCACGCAGGTGGAATGGTATACGAAAAAGAAGGTAGCACCTATTTAAGTTTTCCAAATGCAAGTTATTATATTCAACAAGAAGAATTAAATTTTGCTTTGACACATGCCACGCAGTCTTACCGTTTAGCGCCTTTAGAATTTTTAAGAAGATCTGATGCATTGGTTTTATTAGATGGAAATGGAACCATTGATGGGTATATCGATTATGAAATAACCGGAGGACATTGCCCCTTTCATCAAGTGTTTAAAGTGCATACAGCCAAGGAGATTTATTTTTTCGGAGGAGATGTTTTGCCAGAAGCCATGCAAGTGGTAAGGCGTCTAATTGCTAAATATGATTTTGACGGGAGAAAAGCGATGGAGTTAAGAAATCAATTTGCAGCACAAGCAGTGCAAGAAAATTGGAATTGTTTAATGTATCACGACCGGCAACATGCGCTTACCAAATTTGAAATGATAGCAGATGCAGTAGCAATAAAAAAGCCTTTCTAAAAAAATTAGAAAGGCTTTTTTTATAGGATAAATTTTATTGCTTTATTTTTTTGCAACTAAATTTACTGTGATTTCGAATTCGTCATCAATTGCTTTGTCGCCAATGCTTTCGAAGAATGATTTTGAACCATATTTGATGTCAAATTTAGTTCTATCAATACGAATAGTAGATACCGCAACTAATACCTCACCTTTTTTGCTAATGGCAGCAGGGAAAGTAATCGCATTTGTAATTCCTTTAATAGTTAAGTTCGCTTCGATGTTCGCTTTGTTAGCCGACTCGTAACTTACTTTATTAATGTTTAATTGTACAGTAGGATATTTTGCGATACTGAAAAAATCATCAGATCTTAAATGACCAATTAATTTATCAGCCCATTCGCCAGTTAAATCTGTGCATTTGATACTGTTCATGTCAATTACAAACGATCCGCCAGTAATGTTATCATCTACCATCGTTAATCCACCCGAAGCCAATGCAATTGTTCCACCATGTTGACCAGTTACTTTTTTTGCTAACCAGTTAATAGAACTTGCGGTGCCGTCAACTTTATAGTTTGCCGATTTTGCTTTTGGTGCAGCTGTTGCTACAAATCCTGCTACAATAATAGCAAGCGTTAAAATGTGTTTTTTCATAATTTTTTTAATTTGATTCAAAGATAGTAAAATAAATGTTATAACATCTAATATTGAAATTATTTTTCATTGTTCTTAAAAAAGCATAAAAAAAGGGCATAAGCCCCCTTTTTTATGCTTTTTTATTATTATTCTGCATAGCTCTCTATAGGAGGGCAAGCGCAAATAAGCGTTCTGTCGCCATGGGTATCGTTAACTCTACCAACAGAAGGCCAAAACTTATTGTTTTTAACCCATGATAATGGATAGGCTGCTTTTTGTCTAGTATAACTATGATTCCATTCGTTGCCTGTAATTACCGCTGCAGTATGAGGTGCGTTTTTCAATACATTGTCTAACTTGTCTACATTACCTTGCTCCACTTCTTGAATTTCATGATAAATGGAAATCAACGCATCGCAGAATCTATCTAGTTCTGATTTTGGTTCGCTCTCGGTTGGTTCGATCATGATAGTACCTGCAACTGGAAACGAAACAGTGGGTGCATGGAAACCATAATCCATTAATCTTTTGGCAATGTCGGTTACTTCGATGCCAAAGTTTTTAAACATTCTGCAATCAACAATCATTTCGTGTGCACAACGTCCGTTGCTTCCTGCATATAAAATTTGATAATGTTTTTCTAAACGGCTCTTAATGTAATTCGCATTTAAGATGGCATATTTAGTAGCGTTGGTTAAACCCTCACTACCCATCATAGCAATATATGCATGAGAGATTAATAAAATACTTGCGCTACCATAAGGAGCTGCAGATACTGCAGGTATTGCTTTTGCGCCACCTGTTTTTACTATACTGTGTCCTGGTAAAAATGGAGATAAATGTTTAGCCACACCAATGGGTCCCATACCTGGGCCACCACCACCATGCGGAATACAGAATGTTTTATGCAAATTTAAGTGACAAACATCTGCGCCAATTGCGGCAGGACTTGTTAAGCCTACTTGTGCATTCATGTTCGCACCATCCATGTAAACTTGTCCGCCATGTTCATGAATCAATGCGCAAATTTCTTGAATTGATTCTTCGAACACCCCATGTGTAGATGGATAAGTCACCATCAATGCCGCTAAATTTTCTTTATTAGCAATGGCATGTTGGCGTAAATCTGCTACATCAATGTTTCCTTTTTCATCACATTTAGTAACAATGATTTTAAATCCAGCCATAGAGGCACTCGCAGGATTGGTACCATGTGCAGACGAAGGAATTAACACAATATTACGATGGCCTTCTCCTTTGTCTTTTAAATATTCACGAATAACCATTAAGCCAGCATACTCGCCTTGTGCACCTGCGTTAGGTTGTAAGCTCATAGCATCAAAGCCAGTAATTTCGCATAATGCTTTTTCTAGTTCAGAAAAAATTTGCATGTAACCGCCTACCTGATTGCTAGGTGCAAATGGATGTAGTTTTCCAAATTCTGCCCAGGTTACCGGAATCATTTCGGTTGTTGCATTTAGTTTCATGGTACAAGAACCTAAAGCAATCATCGAATGACATAAAGAAAGATCTTTTGCTTCTAATGATTTTATATAACGCAACATTTCGTGTTCCGAATGATGCGAATTAAAAATACGGTGAGTTAAAATGTCCGATTGGCGTTCGTTATTATTTCCTAAATGAGCACTTACTTTAATATTTAATTGAAAATCTGCCGCAGATTTACCAATCATTTTTGCAAATATTTCTGCAATTTTTTGAATGTCTGCTACTTGGGTAGTTTCGTCAATGGCAATGTATATATGCTTTCCATCATATCTAAAATTCATTTCATTGTCTATCGCATCTTTATGAATGGCAGCTAATTGATCACCAACATTTATTTTTAAAGTATCGAAATAGTTTTTATTTTCTTGAACATAACCTAATTGAGTTAAGGCATCAGAAAGGCAAACAGCTAAACCATGAATTCTACCAGCAATTTTTTTCAAGCCAGTAGGGCCATGATAAATGGCATACATAGAAGCCATAATAGCCAGTAGCGCTTGAGCGGTACAAATGTTGGAAGTCGCTTTGTCTCTTCTAATGTGTTGTTCCCTTGTTTGTAAAGCCATTCTCAATGCAGGCTCACCGTGCGCATCAATTGATACACCAATAATTCTACCTGGCATCGATCTTTTGTATTCTTCTTTAGTTGCAAAGAAGGCGGCATGTGGACCACCATATCCCATAGGAATACCAAAGCGTTGAGAAGAACCTACAACAATGTCTGCACCAAATTCTGAAGGTGGCGTAAGTAAAACTAAACTCATGATGTCTGCTGCAACAGTTAGTTTAATATCTAAGCTTTGACATTTGCTAGCAAAATCTTGGTAATTATAAATGTTACCATTACCCGCAGGGTATTGAACAATGGCACCAAACATTTTATCGGTTAAATGCACGGTTTCGTGATCGCCAATTATTAATTCGATGCCCAATGGATTGGCACGTGTTTTTAAAATATCAATGGTTTGAGGCAATACCTCTTGCGAAACAAAGTAAATAGATGCGTCATCGTTTTTTCTTAAAGAATACTGCATAAACATTGCTTCGGCAGCTGCAGTACCTTCATCTAATAATGAAGCATTTGCAATTTGCATACCGGTTAAATCTAATACCATTGTTTGGTAATTTAACAAGGCTTGCAAACGACCTTGCGCAATTTCTGCTTGGTAAGGAGTATATTGTGTATACCATCCTGGATTTTCTAAAATATTTCTTTGAATAACGCCAGGGGTAATACAATCATGGTAACCTAAACCAATATATGATTTGAAAACTTTATTTTGACTTGCAATTTTTTTCAAGTCGCTTAAATAATTCGCTTCCGATTTTGCTGCAGGTAATCGAAGGGCTTGTGCCAATCTAATTTTTGCAGGAACAGTTTGTTCGATTAACGTATCAATAGAATTTACACCAATGCTGGCTAACATTTTTTCTGTGTCTGAAACATTTGGCGAAATGTGTCTATTTTCGAATTTTTCTGAGTATTGAATATCTAGGTTCATGGTGAAGAATTTGATTGCGAAATTAATAAAAAAATTACTGCTTATAAAGGGATAATCGGCATTTATTTTTGATTATAAAACACGAATAGTATAGTCATTTTTGCTTGCTGTTAGGCTGCCAAATGCGACACAACATTCGGTTGGAAATCCATTGGCGGCTAATAGTGTAATCATCTCAGATTCATGTGCTGCATCTACTGCAATTAATAAACCACCCGATGTTTGCGGGTCGGCTAATATGGCTAGTTCGGGTGCTAATTCAGTTGCTTGTGCTTGAATAGTTGATTGGGGATGGATGCTAATTTTGCTACCATAACTTGCCCAATTTCTGCCGGTGCCACCAGGAATTGAATTTTGCATTAAGTAATCTTTTAAACCAGGTATTTGTGGAACCATTTGGTAGTTTATTTCGGCTGATAAATGACTGCCTTCGCACATTTCTGTTAAATGACCTAACAAACCAAATCCGGTTACATCGGTCAGCGCGCGAACCCAACTTAATTTGCCTAATGTTTCACCAAATTTATTCAATTTCACCATCGATTCTTTGGCAATTTGTTCTTGCGTAGGTTGCAGGATTCCTTTTTTCTGCGCTGTCGTTAAAATACCAACTCCAAGAGGCTTAGTTAAAAATAATTTGCAGCCCAATTCTGCGGTAGAATTCTTTTTTAAATTAGCAATTGGAACAATGCCATTTACAGCTAATCCAAAAATAGGTTCTGGGCTATCAATGCTGTGTCCACCGGCAAGCGTAATGCCTGCTTCTGCGCAAATGGCTCTACTGCCTTCTAATACTTTTTGTGCAATGCTTGCATCAATTTTATTAATGGGCCAACCCAAAATAGCAATGGCCAAAATGGGTTTGCCGCCCATGGCATATACATCGCTAATGGCGTTTGCAGAAGCAATCCTTCCAAAATCGTAGGGGTCGTCTACAATGGGCATAAAAAAATCGGTGGTGCTGATAATCGCATTGCCATCGCCTAAATCATATACCGCCGCATCATCGCGCGTGTCGTTACCTACTAATAAATTTTTGTCGGCATCATATTTAATGGCACTGTGTAAAATAGTATCTAATACAGCAGGCGCAATTTTGCAACCACAACCTGCGCCATGTGAGTATTGTGTTAATTTAATTTCTTCCATTGGTATGCATTTGTTGAATTAAAAAATTGGCTATTTTATCTGCATCAAAATAATCGAATGGGTATAATATTTGCGCCCTGTCTTTTTTCTTGAGTAATCCGGTATGGTATGTTTTATCATAGTAATACAAAACATTTTCAATAAATGTTTGCATCTGATCATTTTCGATCGCTAAAATTGTTTCTTGAGTCAATTTTGGTCCTAATCTTTTCGAGATTTTTTGTGTGCAGGCTACGAGGAATGCTTTGGGTAAAATACCATAACTTGCTAAGAGCATTTTTAATCTTTCCGACTTTGGAATCTCTATTATTTTTAAATCGGCTATGCGCATTTGATCCCATAAGCCCGCTGGTATCACCCTTTTACCTATGGTAATGCTTTCGTCTTCGAGCCAAATATTTTTACTGCTATCCAATTGTTTAATTTCAAAAGCCAGGTTGTTTTCAAATTGTTCTTGTCTTGGTTGAACTAATTGATCCATCGAACCAAATGCAGAGCCTTGGTGCTGCGCTAAATGTTCGAGGTCGATGGTTTGTTCGCCAAGTTTTTTTAATGATTCAATAATGAATGTTTTGCCCGAACCAGTTAAGCCGCCAATTATTTTTAAGGAAAGCGAATCTGCAAAAGAATTTAAAACAAAATTTCGGTAGGCTTTATAACCACCTTTTAAAATAAAAACTTCGAAACCATAAAAACTCATCGCCCAAGCCATGGCATTGCTGCGCATGCCACCTCGCCAACAATGAATTAATATTTTTTTAGAGCTGGTTTTTGATTTGACTTCTCTGATAAAATTTGCCCACTCAGACCCAACGAGTTCAAAGCCCAATAAAATGGCTTCTTCTCGACCAATTTGTTTATAGGCAGTGCCAATTTTAACGCGGTCTTCGTTGCTAAAAATGGGTAAATTAATTGCATTTGGAATATGACCTTGCTCAAATTCTAGCGGGGTACGCACATCGAATACCCGACTGCTTTTACTTAAGCTTAAAAATTCTTCGATCGCAATTGTAGTAACCATTTTATTTCAATTGATTTAAATACAATTGAATGGTATTTTCTAGTCCTAAATAAAGGGCATCGCAAACCAAAGCGTGTCCAATAGAAACTTCTGCTAATTGCGGAATATTATTTTTTAAAAAAGCTAAATTTTGTAAGTCTAAATCGTGGCCAGCATTAATACCTAATCCTAATTGATGCGCTAAGTTTGCGCTTTCTATATAGGCTTTGATGGCTGCATGTTTATCGGTATTAAAATGATGCGCGTAATGTTCGGTATATAATTCGATGCGATCGGTGCCTGTGCTGGCTGCAGCCGAAATCATAGTAAGTACTGGATCTACAAAAATAGAAACGCGAATATTTGCTTGCTTAAAAGTTTGAATAATGTCTTTTAAAAATTGTTGATGTTGAATAGTATCCCATCCGTGGTTAGAAGTGATTTGATGGCTGCTATCTGGAACCAAAGTAACTTGGGCTGGTTTGGTAGCCAATACTAAATCCACAAATTTTTGTTCTAAAGGATTTCCTTCAATATTGAATTCGCTAGTAATGTTATTTTTTAATTGATAAACATCTTCGTAACGAATGTGTCTTTCGTCGGGGCGAGGGTGAACCGTAATACCTTGCGCGCCAAAGCGCTCACAATCTAGTGCAACTTTAATTAAGTCGGGATTGTTGCCGCCTCTTGCATTCCTGATGGTTGCGAATTTATTGATATTGACAGATAGCCTTGTCATTTTCTTTGTTTTTTTAATTCGATTACAAGTTACAAAATTTCGAGCATTTTATTGGCGATAAAAATGCAAATGATGGATTGGGTGCTAAACAAAAAAAGGTGCTCGAAGCACCTCTTTTTGTTATAGAAAATTTTTAAAATTAGTAACGATAAGCATCGTTTTTGAATGGTCCATTTTTTGGAACACCAATGTAGTCTGCTTGCTCTTGTGATAATTCTTCTAATTCAACACCAATTTTAGCTAAGTGTAAACGAGCTACTTTTTCATCTAAATGTTTAGGTAAAGTGTAAACTAAGTTCTCGTAATTAGCTGAATTAGCCCAAAGTTCTAATTGCGCTAATGTTTGATTAGTGAATGAGTTAGACATTACAAATGAAGGGTGTCCAGTTGCACAACCTAAATTCACTAATCTACCTTCAGCTAAAATTAAAATATCATTTCCGTCAATGGTGTATTTATCCACTTGTGGTTTAATTTCAATTTTAGTGTTGCCATAGTTTTTGTTTAACCAAGCCATATCGATTTCGTTATCGAAGTGACCAATGTTACAAACAATCGCTTTGTCTTTTAACATTTTGAAATGCTCGCCTTTAACAATATTGTAGTTACCTGTTGCAGTTACCACAATGTCTGCTTCTTTAATGGCAGTTGTTAATTTCTTTACTTCGTAACCTTCCATTGCTGCTTGTAATGCACAGATAGGATCGATTTCGGTAACAATTACACGAACGCCCGCATTTGATAATGAATCTGCTGAACCTTTTCCAACATCACCAAAACCACAAACAACAGCAACTTTACCAGCCATCATAATGTCAGTTGCACGACGAATCGCATCAACTAATGATTCGCGGCAACCATATTTATTGTCAAATTTAGATTTAGTAACCGAATCGTTTACGTTGATAGCAGGCATCACTAAAGTGCCATTTTTAATTCTATCGTGTAAACGCAACACGCCAGTAGTGGTTTCTTCAGATAAACCTTTGATACCTGCTACTAATTGTGGGAATTTATCGAATACCATGTTGGTTAAATCACCACCATCGTCTAATATCATATTTAAAGGCGCTTGTTCTTCACCAAAATGTAAAGTTTGTTCAATACACCAGTCAAATTCTTCTTCATTCATGCCTTTCCAAGCATAAACAGATATACCCGCAGCAGCAATTGCAGCAGCAGCATGATCTTGTGTAGAAAAAATATTACATGATGACCAAGTTACCTCGGCACCTAATGCCGTTAATGTTTCGATTAAAACTGCAGTTTGGATAGTCATGTGTAAACAACCAGCAATGCGAGCACCTTTTAAAGGCTTAGATTCGCCATATTCTGCTCTTAAAGCCATTAAACCTGGCATTTCTGCCTCTGCTAAACCAATTTCTTTGCGACCCCATTCTGCTAATGAGATGTCTGCAACTTTGTACTTTACGAAAGTATCTACCATTTTGTTTTCTATTTTTTTAAATCAAACGCAAAAATACCTTAAGTGTTTGCGAAAAACAAAAAAAATACTGAATTTGAAGAAGTATTATTCGAAAAGCTATTTTAAAGCGTTTTTTCTTTATAAATTTGTGTTTAAAATAAAATAATATGTATCCAGAATATATGGTTGCGCCTATGCGCGAAGAGTTAACAAATGTCGGTTTTGAGCAATTATTGACAGCAAACGAAGTAGATTCGGCCGTAAAGTCGGAAGGAACCGTTTTAGTAATGGTCAATTCGGTATGTGGATGTGCGGCTGCAAATGCCCGTCCAGGTGTACGTATGGCTATCGAAGGGGCTAAAAAACCTAGCAAATTAGTAACTGTTTTTGCAGGAATGGAAAAAGAGGCTGTTGATACGGCAAGAGCATTCATGATGCCCTATCCGCCATCTTCACCATCCATTGCTTTGTTCAAAGATGGTAAATTGGTACACATGATCGAAAGACACCATATTGAAGGCAGACCTGCGCAATTAATTGCAGAAAATTTAAAAGCTGCATTCGAAGAATTTTGCTAAGCAATAAAAAAGATTTTTTTGAATCGGATGGTGAAAGCTATCCGATTTTTTTATGCCACATCTTTATTGAGCAAGCGATCGAGTTCTTGTAAAGAAATATTGGTTCTTACTTTTCCTCTGCTGGCATAAGAAATAAATCCTGTTTCTTCTGAAACAATAATGGCAATGGCATCACTTTGTTCGGTAATACCCACCGCTGCTCTATGTCTTAATCCTAATTGCGCCGGAATTTCGCTATTTTCTGTTAAGGGTAAAATGCAACTGGCCACCCTAATTAATCCTTCCGAAATAACCACTGCGCCATCGTGAATCGGAGAGGTTTTGGCAAAAATGGCTTCTAATAATCTTTTAGAAATTCTGGCATCTATGGCCTCTCCATTATTGCTAAAAATTTGTTCTTCATATGTTTTGGCAAATATAATCAAAGCACCTGTTTTGCTCATAGACATTGACTTACAGGCTTCAATTACTTTTTGAATATTCTTACTCGCAAACTCGTCGTTTGCCGGATTAGTCACCAACACTTTTCTCCAAAAACTATTCTTTTTAGAGACCGCATTTTTTCCAATCAATAATAAAAAACGCCTAATTTCTTGTTGAAATAAAATGAGCAGTGCAATCAATCCAAGTCCAATCACTTTATCTAAAATGCCAGAAAGTAATTGCATGTTAAGCGCTTTTACGCCAATCCATAAACCGTAAATTAATAGTAAGCCAATAAAAATATTGACCGCAATGGTTCCTCGAATGAGGTTGTAAATTTGATAAATAATAAAGGCTACTAATACAATGTCAATCACATCGAACAGCCCTAGTTTTACTAATCCAAGATCAAAGACTTCCATATTTATTAATTATTTAACAGATTGAATAAAGTTACGCATTGTTTGGCTGCTAGTACATCGTGTACCCTTAAAATTTGCGCGCCAGCGCTCAAAGCCACCATGTGCAAGGCGGTTGTGCCATTAAGGGCTTCGGCTGGGCTAATATTTAAGGATTTATAAATCATCGATTTTCTAGATAATCCTACCAAAATAGGTTGTTGCAAAGCGTTTAATTTTTGCAAATTTTGTAAAAGTTCAAAGTTTTGGCTGCTGGTTTTGGCAAATCCAAATCCAGGATCGATGATCACATTGGCTTGGCCAATCGTATTTATTTTTTCTTGAAAATAAGCGATTATTTCGTCAAGTAGGTTTTCGTAATCGCAAAGCTGAGTCATGGTTTGCGGGTTTCCTCGCATATGCATCATGATATAAATTGGATGAAATTCTTGAATCAATTTAATCATGTTTGGATCTAGCTCGCCTGCCGAAATATCGTTTACAATTTCTACTCCTTGATCTAAATGTGCTTTTGCCACTTGGCTGTTAAAGGTGTCGATGCTTAGTGGGATATGTGGAAATTCTTTTTTAATAGCAGCTGTTATGGGTAGTGTTCGGTTAATTTCTTCTGCTTGGGAAATAACCAATGCGCCTGGTCGAGTCGAATAACCGCCAATATCGAGCATATCGGCACCCTGGGCAATCATTTCGGCTGCTTTTTTTAATGCCTCCTGGGTGTTTTGCGTTCGGCTGCCTTCAAAAAAAGAATCGGGCGTACAATTGAGAATGCCCATTAACTTAGGTTTGCTAAGATCTATGAAATTCCCATTGTTCGAAATGGCGTTTTTTTGGTAAAAAGCTGTATTTTTATCCACTACGTAAAAATATAAAAAAATTGCAAACGAAGACTACAAATCAATACGATGCGGTTATTAAAACCTGCAAAGATTTATTCTTGAAAAAAACCAAGGATTATGGTACGGCTTGGCGTGTATTGCGCATTTCATCTATTACAGATCAAATATTTATTAAAGCACAACGCATCAGAACGCTCGAAGATAAAAAAGTAAGTAAAGTAGACGAGGGAATTATTCCGGAGTACATTGGCATTATTAATTACTGTGTGATTGCCATGATTCAATTAGAACTAACATCGCCAGAGCTAGAGTTAGAAGTGAGTATCGTAAATAGTTTGTTTGATCAAAAAATAAGCGAAACTAAATCTTTGATGGAAGATAAAAATCACGACTATGGAGAGGCTTGGAGAGACATGCGGGTGAGTTCTTTGACAGATTTAATTTTGATGAAATTATTGCGAGTAAAACAAATTGAAGATAACCAAGGCAATACTTTGGTTTCGGAAGGCGTGAAAGCAAATTATCAAGATATCATTAATTATTCGGTTTTTGCATTAATTAAATTAACAGCTTAAAAATATTTTATGTTAAAGTTTAGTAAATATTTTGTCGGAATATTATTCATCATTTCAGGTTTAATAAAATTAAACGACCCTACGGGTTTTTCTATTAAGCTCGAAGAATATTTTGTATTGTTTGGGCTTACTTTTTTAAATCCAATGGTGCTGGCACTTTCTGTTTTTATTTGTGCATTAGAAGTGATATTGGGCGTTGCTTTATTGCTTTCCTTGCGCAATAAATTAACGGCTTGGATGTTGTTAATTTTGATCGTGTTTTTTACCATCCTCACGGGCTATTCGGCTATTAGTGGAAAGGTTACCGACTGCGGTTGTTTTGGCGATGCCATTAAACTGAGCCCATGGCAATCCTTTATGAAAGATGTCGTTTTATTGGCTTTCATTTTAATCATCTTTAAAAGCAAAGAAAAATTAACAGCTGTATTTTCAGAAAAAAGACAAATCATTATTTTGCTTTCGACTACTTTGCTTGCCATTTTATTTGGTGTGTTTTGTTTGATTTACTTACCGGTCGTAGATTTTTTACCATATAAAATTGGTAATAATATTCCCGAGCAAATGAAAGTGCCAGTTGGTGCAATTACCGACT
Organism: uncultured bacterium; assembly: GCA_903828245.1. Taxonomy (GTDB): domain Bacteria; phylum Bacteroidota; class Bacteroidia; order Sphingobacteriales; family Sphingobacteriaceae; genus CAIKLP01. The sequence continues at coordinate 25,712 of CAIKLP010000008.1, forward strand.
CGTTTACAACCCTTATGACTTACGAAAAGGATGGTTTGCAAAAAGAATTTGATTTAAAAAACTATCCTTGGCAAGATAGTACTTGGAAATGGGTAAAAACAGAAAATAAATTAATTCGAGCAGGCGTTAAACCAAAAATAAAAGATTTAAGAATTGCCGATGCCGATGGTAACGATTATTCGGAAGATTTTATTACCTATGCAGGCGCAAGACTGTGGGTGCTGAGTAACGAATTGGAAAAGGCTAATCCTGCTGTATTAGCAAGCATTTCGGCGCTTGCTGTTGAATTAGAAAAAGAATATAAAATTAGTACCATTGGCTTAACAGCAAGCAGCGATATGGCCACCGAAAATATTCGTCATGAATCAAACATCATGTTTTCTTTTTATTATTGTGATGCAACTACTTTGAAAACAATGGTCAGATCAAATCCTGGGGTATTATTAATTCAAAATGGAGTGATTATAAATAAATGGGCTTTTCGCGCACTTCCTAGTGCCAAAGAAATCGCTACGCAAATAAAAAAATGATCAGCTATTTAATCAAACGATTAGGATACGGATTGCTGGTATTATTTGGCGTGGTAACAGTGGTATTTACCTTGTTTACTATTTTGCCAGGAGATGCAGCCAGAATGACGCAGGGGCAACGCAGTGATGTGGCTACTATGGAGGCGGTAAACAAAGAGTTTGGTTTGGATAAACCCAAATCGGTACAATTTGTTAATTATGTTTCCGATTTATCGCCCATTAGCATTATCGCAACCGATTCGGAAACCTTAGCTAAATATCATTTTATAGGCATCGCAAATTTATCGGCTGCGCGCATGTTGGTTTTGAAAAAACCATATTTGCGTAGATCTTATCAAACTAAAAAAGAAGTCACAGAAATTTTATGGAATACCATACCAAACACTGCTTTGTTAGCTTTAGCAGCGATGTTATTCGCCACCATTATTGGTATTGGACTGGGTGTATTGGCTGCCATCTTTAAAGATACTTGGATCGATAAACTAGCGGTATCTACTGCTATTCTGGGTATTTCCATGCCTTCCTTTTTTGCAGGAATATTAATTGCTTGGTTTTTTGCTTTTGTATTAGGCGATTATACAGGTTTAAATTTATCAGGAAGTTTATATGATTACGATCCCTTTGATGGAGAAATACTCAACCTAAAAAATATTATTTTACCAACCATCACTTTAGGCATTCGTCCATTAGCAATTATTGTGCAACTCACGCGCAGTTCGATGTTAGATGTATTGAGTTTAGATTATATTAGAACTGCTAAAGCAAAGGGTTTATCTGCTGGCGTAATTATTTTTCGTCATGCTTTAAGAAATGCTTTAAACCCAGTAGTTACAGCAGTTTCAGGATGGTTTGCTTCCCTTATGGCTGGTGCATTTTTTGTCGAATATATTTTTGGTTGGAATGGTTTAGGAAAAGTAACGGTAGATGCTTTAGAGCTTTCCGATTTTCCGGTAGTGATGGGCGCAGTATTATTTATCGCATTCTTATTTGTGATCATCAATATTTTAGTAGACATACTCTATGGATTTTTAGATCCGCGTGTTAAACTCAATGCTTAAGTAGATGGAATTAGCAACAAAAAAATCTTCGATTTTTTTAATTGGTTTTATGGGGGCAGGCAAAAGTACCATCGGAAAAAAATTAGCCCATCGACTGGGCCTTACTTTTTTCGACTTAGACAAACTTATAGAAGCCAAGGCCGGCTGCAGTATCAGCGATATATTTAAATTCTTAGGCGAAACTGTTTTTAGAGAAATGGAGCAGGCCTGTTTGCAAACATTCCAAACTAAAGATCATTTTTTGCTCGCCTGCGGCGGAGGCACACCTTGTTTTTTTGACAACCTCGGATTTATGAAAAATAAAGGTTTGGTGGTTTATGTTGATTTGCAAGAGTCGGTTTTATTCGAACGATTATCAAAAGCAAAGAAGATAAGACCCAGTATTGTTGGCATGGATGAAAAACAACTCAAGGAATTTATTTCGAATCAATTAAAAGCCAGAATGCCTTTTTACGAACAAGCCGATTTAAGCATGAGTGGACTTTCGATCAATGTAAATGGGATAGTCGAACAAATAGCGCAATTCGCTCATTAAGAAAGATATACCGCTTCTTTATTTTTATCAAATACCACCGATATATGCTCTTGAGATACAGTGCTAATCGTATATCCAGCGTAATCAGTTGAAATCGGAAATAATTTATGACTTCTATCTACGAGTACTGCTGTTCTAATTTTTTTAGTAGGAATATTTAAAAATACAGATAGACCATACAATAAAGTTCTACCCGAATTCAATACATCATCTACTAAAATAATGGTTTTATTTTTGCATTTACTAATGGGAATATTAGTGCTAGCTACTAAATTATTACTGTCTTTATCTAAGGTGATTTCCACTAAAGTGCATTTGATTTTTGAAATTTTGCGCAATACTTTTTCGAGTTTTTGTGCAAAAACATATCCTCTGCTTGCGATGCCAGCAATAATAATTTCTTTTTCATCAAAACAATCTTCTAAGATTTGATACGCTATGCGATCAATTTTTTGTTTGATTTGCGCTTGGTCTAAAATTTGAATACTTTTTTTAGCAGCCATGATTACCTTTATTTATATGGGAAGAATACAAAGTTAGCGCCTTCTGGCACAACCACAAATAAACATACATAGTTTTTAGGGTCTTTATAACTTTTCTTAAAAAATTCAACTTTTTCGTCTAAAATGGCGCCATGTCTAATAAAATCTTCTAAAAAAGAGACATTGATATTCCATTCGGTAGAGAGTTCTTCTTTATCGACCACTTGTTCGCCTAAAGAAACTTGATGTTGATGTGCAATAAAAATGGGGAATTCAGATAATTTTTCGTCTAAAATTTCTAATGCTATTTCTTTTAAGGTTTCGCTATAAAGAATTAAGTCGGTCTCCAAACTTTTTAAAGGTGACTCTTTTGGTTTTTCGGATGCGTTTTCGAATAGGTCTTTTGGTTCCATATGCGCAAGCAATAATTTATTTTTTCAAAGTTAATAATACAATATTTTCTACATGTTCGGTATGTGGAAACATGTCTACCGGTTGAATCTTAGCAACTTCGTAGGCTTCATCTAAAATAGCAATGTCTCGCGCTTGGGTAGCAGGATTACAACTGATGTACACAATTTTTTCACTACGCATAAAAAGTAGTTTCTTACAAACATCTTCGTGCATACCGGCTCTTGGCGGGTCGGTAATGACTACTTGTGGTTTGCCATGTGTTGCAATAAATTCTGTTGTCAATACCTCTTTCATATCTCCAGCAAAAAACAAAGTATTGTCGATGCCATTTATTTCGGAATTAATAACCGCGTCTTTAATAGCATCTTCCACATATTCAATACCGATTACTTTTTTAGCCGAAGAGGCAATAAAATTGGCAATGGTACCTGTTCCAGTATATAAATCGTATACCACCTCTTCGCCAGTAAGGGAGGCCATTTCGGTCGCTAATTGGTATAATTTTGCAGCTTGTGCCGAATTGGTTTGGTAAAAAGCTTTCGGGCTAATGCGAAAAGAAATTGCCTTACCTTTTAAATCTTGCATGCTTTCTGAAATAAAATCAGCACCGTGGTAGGTTAGAATTTCTAAATCAAAAATGGTATCGTTCTTTTTGGTATTGATTACATACAGCAAAGAAGTAATAAACGGAAAAGTATTTTTTAAATGCGAAAGCAATGCAGCTATTTTTTCTTGTTCATCTGCAGCAAACACCACAATAACCATCCACTCATTGGTGCTGGTATTTCTGATAATTAAATTACGCATCAAACCGGTATTTTGTCTGATGTCGTAATAGTCGTATCCATTAGCTTTGGTGAATTTAGCCGTTTCGTTTCGGATGTCGTTCGCGCGATCATCTTGCAAAAAGCATTTTTCTATTTCAATAATTTTATCAAATCTTTTAGGCACATGAAATCCTAAAGCGGGTTCTTCTATTTTTAAATCCGAAGCTACTTCTTCTTTGGTCAACCATCTTTTATTAGAGAAAGTATAATCCATTTTATTTCTGTAAAACTGAATATTTTCTGAACCAACAATTGCGGATATAGCAGACAAGGGTACTTTGGCAATTCTTTCTAAATTATCTTTTACTGTTTTTTCTTTGAAAGCCAATTGAGAAGTATAGGCTAAATTTTGCCATTTACAACCGCCACAAGTATGAAAATGGCTGCAAAATACTTCTGCACGCTGTGGAGATAATGCATGAAAATGAACAGCCTTTCCTTCTGCAAAACTTTTCTTTTTCTTAAAAATCTGAATGTCAACTACATCTCCGGGTACCACTTTATCTACAAAAATGACATAATCATCAATTTTTGCCACACACTTACCTTCAGACGCAATGTCTAAAATGGTTACTTTTTCGTATAAGGGTAATATTTTATCGGCCATATTTCATTCAAATTTCAAAGGTAGGTTTAAATAGCTTAATTTTAAGGTATAATGGTTAAGAAAATTAAGCTATTTATTTTTTGTATGCTGATGCTGCAATCGCTTGTGGCCTCTCATATTGTTGGCGGTGGTTTTAGTTATCGTTATTTAGGCAACAATCAATACCAAATTAAATTAGCGTATTATAAAGATTGTGGTCTAAGTTCCATTGGCTTTCCGCCAGGTAGTTTAAAAGTTGGGATATTTGAAATAGGTACGCATCAACTAAAAACAGTTTTGCAATTGGCCATTGATTCTACTAACACTTTAGATTTTTCGCAAGCGGCTTGTGTAATGAGTCCTGTAAATTGTGTGCAACAAAGAAACTATTCGGCATTATTAACTATGCCTGCATTCGAATACAATCATCCGGCAGGTTATTATTTTGTTTACGAACAATGTTGCCGAAATGCCTTAGCGCAAAATGTAGCAAACCCGCAAGACATAGGCTCAGCTTATTACATGGAGTGGAAACCTGATTTTGCAATCAATCAAAATTTCGAAAATTCGAGTCCCGAATTTAAAAATTATCCTGCGCTACTTTTATGCGCATTTGAAAATTATGAACTCGATTTTTCTGCTACAGAACCAGACGGCGATTCTTTAGTTTATACACTCATTGACCCTTTAAAAGGCCATGCCAATGCCAATAGCTTAACCAATCAAACGGGTCAAGTAGATCCAATACCCGGGCCTTACGATCCCATTGTTTGGAATACGGGTTATAGTTTAGCCGCAAATGTATTAGATGGTAATCCAGATATTAAAGTGGATGCGTCAACTGGTTTATTAAGTGTAAATCCTCAAAAAATTGGGGTTTATTTAGCCGCCATTCAATGCGAAGAATTTCGCAAAGGGATTAAAATTTCTGAAATCAGAAGAGAAATGCAATTTGCTATAGTGCAATGTCCTAATAGGTTTGCGCCCGAAATTACTTGTTTGTCTAATTGTGTGCAACAGCAATTGCAACCCGATGAAAGCATTTGTTTTGATTTTTTAGTTGCAGATAGTAACCTATTAGATTCTATTCAATTGCAAGTCTCGTTTAATAAAAATCAATTGCTAAAAAATTATACTTTCAGTAAATCCGAAACTGCTAATCCTGCTATTGCAAAACTTTGCCTAGAAACAAATTGTAATTTAAAACAAGGAGATACCTTGTATGTTCGAATCTTAGCGCAAGATAATGCATGCCCTTATCCGCTCAAATCAAATTACGAATTTAAGCTGCCCTATGTTTCAATTTCGGATATTGATATATTAAAAGCGTTACCCAATGTATTTACACCCAACGAGGATGGCTTCAACGATTTTTATTTTATACCTGGTGATTTTGCAAATTCTTGTGCCGAAAAATTTGCAGTCCAAATATATAATCGATGGGGAAAATTGGTATATCAAAGCAGCGATGTTGGTTTTAAATGGCATGGCGACAATTTACCCGTTGGGCTTTATTTCGTGCATTTTGATATAAACGGGCGTAATTTAACGACGAATATTAGTTTGTTGCGTTGATTTATAACATTTTACGCTTATATTTATAACTTATGTTGTTCAGAAAATCGGCCATTTTATTCCTCTTATTTACTTGCATGAGTCTAGGGCAATTATTTGCTGCACATATTGTAGGTGGCGATTTTAGTTACCGTCATATTTCGGGTGATACCTACGAATTAAAATTGAAAATGTTTAGGGATTGTGGCGCAAATGGTGCTGGATTCGAACAATCTATTTCTGTTGGTATTTTTGATAAAGTAACCAATACGCGCGTCAAAAATATTACGATGCCACGAACTATTATTTATCCAATCGTATATAATACTTCATGTATTAATCCACAATTACGTTGTGTAGAAGTGGGAATATTTAAAGGACAATTTACTATGCCTGCTACTCAGTTCAATAATACGGCGGGTTATTATGTGTCTTGGGAAAGATGTTGTAGAAATAATATCATTAAAAATATAGTTAGCCCTGGCAATACGCCCATGGCATTTTACATGGAATTGTCTTCGGCTTATCCGGGTGGAGGTGGTTTGCAAATCAATAACAGTCCCGAATTTACCCGCGACCCTTTGAGTTATTTGTGCATCAACGAACCATTTAAATATGATTTTAAAGCCATCGATGCGGATGGAGACTCTTTGCGATTTTCGATTATCACGCCCTTAGCTGGTGGAAATACAAGTAGTGGCGGTGGTGGTGCAGGTGTAGGTCCGGTTTCTCAGCCAGGTCCGTACGACGATGTTATTTGGCAAAATACCTATGGCCCATCTACCGGAAAGTATATGAATGGTGCACCCGACTTAGCGGTTGAAGCAAACAATTGTGTTATTTATTTGGTGCCCAAACAAATTGGAGTTTATGTTATTTCGATTTTATGCGAAGAGTATAGAGGGGGTGTTAAAATTGGAGAAGTAAGACGCGAGTTACAACTCGAAGTAATTGTTTGTCCACCTAGATTCAAGCCAGTAATATCTACTAGTTTAACTAATAATACCATGTTGTTTACAGTAGGGCAACAAAGTTGCTTCGACTTAAATGGTATTGATGGTAATAATACCGAAATATTAAAATACAGAGTGGATACTTCTGGTGCCTATAAACTTTTATCGAAAGGTGCATTTTTTAATCCTGCCGATGCTACTGGCATGTCTACACTAACTACCAAATTTTGTTGGACGCCTATCTGCCCATTAGATACAGCAGATGGGACTTTCATTGATTTTATTTTATACGATAATTCTTGTCCTTTTTCTCAAGACGATACGGTAAGAGTGAATTTTCAATTTCAATCTGTAGCGAATGCCATTCCAAAAATTAAAACCTCTTTGGCAAATAATATATTGAATGCTGAAATAGACAAGCAAAATTGTTTTCAAATTTTAGGAATTGATTCGAATGCAGCAGATCAAATTACCATGACGGCTAGGTTCATCAACACCGATTTATTTGCGCAAGGAGCAACCTTCCCGCCAATTGTAATGGGTCAAAAAAATGTGAGTGCAGAATTTTGTTGGACACCCGATTGTACCACTGCCATAGATTCCAATACTTATTTAGAAATTGTATTAGCAGATAATTCTTGTCCAATAGAAGGTACAGATACTTTATTAGTGAAAATTAATTTATTACCATTAGCTAACGAATCTCCATTGCTGCAAGCCTCTAGCTTAGCGGGTTCTAAGGTCGATCCATTGGGCAATGTTGCTGCAGTGATTAACCAAGAAGTTTGCGTTGCGGTGATCGGTTCCGATTTTGATATCGACGATCAGCTAGATGTGTATATGCAAAATGTGAATTACGATTTTCTGGCCAATGGTGCCAAATTCCGTTTGATAGATCAAGTACAAGGTGAAAAACAGTATGAATTTTGTTGGACCCCCACTTGCGATAATTTATATGCAGCAGGTGCACCCTCGGTCGATTTTTTAATCAGAGATAATAAATGTAAAAACGAAAAATTCGATACTTTAAGATTAACTATTTTATACGAATTACCGACCAATAATATTCCTGCTATTATCAGACCCGATTCGGCTATTTATCATTTAAGCGCAGGTTATCCGCAAACAATCAATGTAACCGGAAAAGATTTTGATTTAGAAGACGACATTATACTTTCGGCCGAAGCTTTATTTAATGTCGGTCAAGCCATCACTACCGATTTTACTACTGTTTCCGGAAGAGATTCGGTGAGTTCGGTGTTTACTATTTTCCCAGATTGTGCAGCCACCGGCGACCAAGATTATCCTGTTCGATTTAAATTATTGAGTAATAAGTTTTGCAACGAATACGACACGATTTACAAAACGGTAATATTTAAAGTGAATCCATTAGAGCCAATTGATAGGCCTTATATTCCAAATGCATTTTCTCCAAACAACGATAACATCAACGATGTGTTTAAAATTTATTTTGCAGATAGAACGGTTTGCCCGGCTGCATTTAAGATTCAGATTTTTGATAGATGGGGAAAGATTATGTTCGAAAGTGAAGACCCATCTTTTCAATGGAAAGCAGAAGGGATGTCTATGGGAGCTTATGTGTATGTAGTAAAAATTGGGGAGCTACAATTTTCTGGATTTGTAGCCTTGGTTCAATAGCGACTAATTGTAAATCAATAAATAATCATTTGATATCGAAGTTTGGTAAGTTCTTAAGCCAGAGTTAGCAGGTCCTTTTATGGGAACACCATCGTACAACTGATACCTCGAAGTACAGCATTTACAGCCTACAGAGCTCATCGCAGAATCTTGTTTAACATAAGCACAAGTATCGGTAGTTTGATAGGCACAGGCACGATCGTATGCAGCATATTCGTTTATGTTTTTGTGATAAACAATAATTCCTCTATAGCCACCTTCAAGTATTAATACGCCACCAATGGTTTGCAAAGAAAGATACCTTGGGTTTTGTAAATTAATTTGCACATCGACCGGAATGTTTGGTATAGGGGAGTCGATGGTATCTGTGCAAGCAAAAAATTGCAAAGCTAACACCAGTGCTAAATACTTTATACGCATGGTTAAATTTCTGATTTAAACTGCTTCAATAAGCGCATATCGTTTTCAAAAAACATGCGAATGTCTTTGATTTTATATTTATTCATGGCCAATCTTTCGATACCAATTCCAAATGCAAAGCCAGTATATTTTTTCGAATCGATGCCGCAATTTTCTAACACATTTGGATCGACCATACCGCAACCTAAAATTTCTACCCAGCCAGAGTACTTGCAGATATTACATCCTGAGCCTCCGCAGTTTTTGCATTGAATATCCATTTCTGCCGATGGCTCGGTGAATGGGAAGTAGGATGGGCGGAATCGCACCTCCGTGCCTTTTCCAAATAATTCTTGTACGAAATAATAAAGCGTTTGTTTTAAGTCTGCAAAAGAAACATTTTCGTCTACATACAAACCTTCTACTTGGTGAAATATACAATGCGATCGTGCAGAAATGGCTTCGTTTCTGAAAACCCTTCCTGGCATAATAGATCTTAATGGTGGTTGGTTATTCTCCATTAATCTAACTTGTACCGATGAAGTATGCGTTCGCAAAGCCCAATCTTGTGTTGGGTCGTTGTCGTCTTTCTGAATAAAGAAAGTGTCTTGCATATCTCTTGCCGGATGATCTAATGGAAAATTAAGCGCCGTAAAATTATGCTTATCGTCTTCTATTTGTGGTCCTTTAACAATGGTAAAACCAATGCGAGTAAAAATATCATTGATTTGTTTTAAAACCAATGAAACCGGGTGTCTTGCGCCTAGTTCGCTGCTATCACCTGGCAGCGTAAAATCAAAATCTGCAATGGTATTTTCCGAAACGCTTTCGAATTTTTCTTTGTATAATTCGATTTTTTGTTCGATTAATACTTTGAATTCGTTCATTATTTTACCCGCCGTTTTTTTCTCTTCGCCTGGTAGGGCTTTGAAAATTTCGAACAGCTCATTTAAAATTCCTTTACGACCCAAAAACTGAATACGAAAGTTTTCTAGTTCTTCAGCATTTTTTGGTTCGAAAGCATTTATTTCGATACTATAGTGTTTAATTTTTTCTTGCATGATATTTAAGAGATCACTTTCAATTCTTTTCCAACTTTTATAAATGCAGCAATCGCTTGATCTATATGGTTTGTATCGTGTGCTGCTGATATTTGCACCCTAATTCTAGCTTTACCATTTGGTACCACTGGATAATAAAATCCAATTACATAAATACCCTCTACTAACATTTTCGCTGCAAATTCTTGCGCTAATTTTGCATCGTACAACATCACCGGAACAATGGGATGTACACCAGGTTTAATGTCGAAGCCTGCAGCAGTCATGGCAGCTCTAAAATACAAAGTGTTTGATTCTAATTTATCTCGTAAGGTAGTTGTTTCGGTTAGCATATCTAATACCGCAATAGATGCGCCTACAATAGAAGGCGCAAGCGTATTAGAAAATAAATAAGGTCTAGAACGTTGACGCAATAAATCGATGATTTCTTTTCTGCCTGAAGTGAATCCGCCAGAAGCTCCACCCAATGCTTTACCTAGCGTTCCAGTAATGATATCCATTTTGCCCATCACGCCATGGTGTTCATGTGTGCCTCTTCCGGTTTTTCCTAAAAATCCAGAACAATGACATTCGTCTATCATAATTAAGGCATTGTATTTTTCTGCTAAAATGACAATCTTATCTAATTGCGCAATCGTACCATCCATCGAAAACGTACCATCTGTAACAATGATGCGGTGACGCAAGTGCGCCGTTTCTTGTAATTTTTTTTCTAAATCTTCCATGTTATCGTGTAAGTAACGAAAGCGTTGTGCTTTGCATAATCTTACGCCATCAATAATAGAGGCATGGTTGAGTTCGTCAGAGATAATAGCATCTTGTTCGTTAAACAAAGGCTCGAATACACCGCCATTGGCATCGAATGCTGCAGCATAAAGTATGGTATCTTCTGTGCCTAAAAAAGCAGAAATTTTTTCTTCTAAAGTTTTGTGTATGTCTTGTGTGCCACAAATAAATCGAACAGATGACATGCCAAAACCATGGGTATCTATTGCATTCTTAGCTGCTTCAATTACTTTTGGATGAGAGGATAAGCCTAAATAATTATTGGCGCAAAAATTAATTACTTGCTGTCCGCCTGCAATGGTAATTTTTGCTCCTTGAGCAGAGGTAATGATGCGTTCTCTTTTGGTTAAGCCTGCATTTTCAATTTCTGCTAATTCTTTTTGTAGTACTGGTTGAAGCGTATGGTACATATGGTCGATATTTAGGGTAAAAATAACAAAAATAGACAATATTTGTTATTTTTGTATTCCATTTAACGCCGTTTACACCGGTATCAAAGGTTATGAATACATACGAAACACTCCTTTATTATTGCTATGCACGCATTGAGAATGCGGAGCAATACGCAGCAGATCACTTATCATTTTGTAAATCTATCGGTTTAGTTGGCCGCATTATTGTTGCCGACGAAGGCCTGAATGGCACCGTTTCTGGAACAGCCGAAAGTTGTCAGCAATACCGAGCCGCAATTTTAGCAGATCCGCGTTTTGCGCATACCGATTTTAAAATAGACGAAGTAAGTGAACCTACTTTTATTAAAATGCATGTGCGTTATAAATCCGAAATTGTGCATTCTGGTTTAAAAGATCCAAGTATAATTGATCCATCCAAAGAAACCGGTAAACATTTAGCACCTGCAGAATTTCTAGCCATGATGGATAGAGATGATGTGGTGGTATTAGATGTTCGTTCAAATTACGAACACCAAGTGGGTCGGTTTAAAAATGCGATTACTTTAGATATCGAAAACTTTAGGGATTTTCCAGCCATGATCAATGAGTTGGCACAATACAAAGACAAAAAAATATTAACCTATTGTACTGGTGGAATTAAATGTGAGAAAGCAAGCGCATACCTTTTAAAACAAGGCTTTCCAGAGGTGTATCAATTACATGGTGGCATTGTAAAATATGGCAAAGAAGTTGGTGGCGAAAATTTTGATGGCAAATGTTATGTGTTTGATAATCGCTTAACAGTAGCTATCAATAAAGTTAACCCTGAAGTAATAGCTACTTGTTATAATTGTGGAAGTACTACAGACAAAATGATTAACTGTGCCAATCCCGAATGCAACGAACACATTACCCAGTGTGATGCCTGCGGCGAAAAAATGCAAGGTTGTTGCTCTGAAAAATGTACCGATCATCCTCGTAAAAGAATGTATGATGGAACTGGTTATTATGTAAAAGTACCCCAACCCATAGTCATCAAAAAACCTTCAAAAATAAGAAAGCAAGTATCCTAACATTTTGCGTTTCGATTTGTTGAATCAATAATTAATACTAAATAATATAAAATGAAAATAGGAATTGTTTGTTACCCTACATTTGGTGGTTCTGGCGTGGTTGCGACAGAACTTGGTAAGGCATTAGCAGACCACGGACACGAAGTTCATTTTATTACTTATAGTCAACCCGCTCGATTAGATTTTTTCTCCGAGAATTTATTTTACCACGAAGTTACCGTTTCTAAATACCCATTATTCGATTACCCACCCTACGAATTAGCCTTGGCTAGTAAATTAGTCGATGTGGTTTCTTATGAGCAATTGGATATTCTGCATGTGCATTATGCTATTCCACATGCTTCGGCTGCTTATATGGCTAAGCAAATTTTAGCGTCTAATGGCATACACATTCCGGTGGTGACTACTTTACATGGTACAGATATAACTTTAGTGGGTAAAGATAGAACTTACAAACCGGTGGTTACCTTCTCTATCAATCAGTCCGATGGGGTTACGGCAGTATCTCAAGATTTAAAAAATGATACTTGTAAGTTTTTTGAAATAAAAAAAGACATCAAAGTTATTCCAAACTTTATCGACCTCAACCGTTTTCAACATAAAGCACAAAACCATTTTAAAATTGCCATTGCACCAAACGAAGAAAAAATTATTGTGCATACCTCTAATTTTAGAAAAGTAAAAAGAGTACCCGATGTGGTGAAGATATTCGCCAAAATTGTGGAGCAAATTCCTGCAAAATTATTGTTGGCAGGAGATGGTCCAGAAAGAAGTGAAGTGGAACAATTGGTTCGCGAATTAAATTTAAAAGACAGTGTAAGATTTTTAGGTAAATTAGATGCAGTAGAAGAAATACTTTCTGTTTCTGATTTGTTTTTATTGCCTTCAGAAACCGAAAGCTTTGGATTGGCTGCATTAGAAGCCATGGCTTGTAAATTGCCTGTTATCTCTTCTAATGCCGGTGGTATACCAGAATTAAATATCGATGGTGTTACTGGATTTTTAAACGAGGTTGGCGATATAGATGGCATGGCCGCCAATGCAATTCATATTCTTGAAAATCAGGAGCGATTAGATGCCTTTAAAGCACGTGCACTAGCTCATGCAAAAACATTTGACATCGCTTTAATCATGCCTCAATACGAAGCATTTTATCAAGAAGTCATAAAAAGCAGTAAAAAATAATTATTCCGAAAATCGGCTATCGGTTAAAAAATGAGTGTCGGTTAATGTTTTTAAGAAGGCAATAATTTGTTGTTGTTCTAATGCCGTTAATCCCAAACCACCGATCAATCTGCTATCTACCGTGGTGCCAGGCTTAATTTCAGAAGCATAATGTTTTAGAACGGCTTCTAGTGTTGCGGCTCTACCATTATGATTATATGGATATGATTTTTCTACGTTTCTAAGCGAAGGCGTTTTGAATTTATACAAATCAGAATCTTGCACAGTAACGGTTGCTCTGCCTAAATCCGAACTAGTTATTAAACCGGTATTATGAAATTTATTGTCGGTAAATAAAGGAGCCGTATGACAGCTATTGCATTTATTCATAAATAAATTTAAACCTACTTTTTCATTTTCGGAAAGCGCAGACGTATTGCCCCTAAGGTATTCGTCGTATCTAGATTGGTTACTCAGGAGCATATTCATGAATTGAGAAAGTGCCATGGTTAAAGAAGCATAATCGACAGAATCTTTATTAAATGCTTTTTTAAACATCGCTCGGTAAGTGCTATTTGCATTTAATTTGCTGAGCAGTTCTGGCATTTTTTCGTCCATTTCTACTGGATTGGTAATGGGATTGATTGGGAATTCATCTAAATGAAAAATACCACCATCCCAAGCAAAATATTTTTGCCATGCGGTATTTTGCAAAACAGGTGCATTTCTATTACCAAGTTTATCATCTATACCATGACTTATGGTATGATCTAAATGAGCAAAGGCAGCAGCCTGTTGATGACAACTGCCACAAGAGATAGATCCGTCTCTAGAAAGTATTCCATCGTAAAATAACTTTTTACCTAAATCGAAACCTGCTTTATTCACTGGGTTTGCGCTAAAATTATAGCGTACCAAAGGAAAATTAATGGGCGCTTCGAAGCCTTTAAAGCTGGCCTCGGGGTTGATTTCTTTTGTACAAGCTTGACTCAGCACTATAAAGAATAAACAAGCTAAAAAGATTTTAAAGGCGCGCATGTTGCTAGTTGGTAATGTGAGTAATGCTAAACATGTTTTGATAATTATTCGCAATATTTGCAGAGTAAGGAGTAAGCATAACTGTAGGCGTGTTATTTAAATCAACTTGCGTACTTCCTTCGAGTACCTTGAGCGCATCTGCTTTGATTGTAATTTGTGCGGTAGTACTATTTGCAATTAAGTTTAAGTTTTCGCCAAAATTCAAATGGACTAATCGGATATTATTTAAAGTAGGATTATTTAATCCGCCATATCCACCAATATGATATACATATGGAATTGCCGCACTCGAATCTCCCCCTTTTGGAATAATTGGCATGCATTGTAATTTTAAAAATATATAACCTGTATTCCAGGTCCAATACATATCGGCAGCTGCAGCTCCAACATTCAAAGCCCCGGTTCTAGCGCTTGCAGGCATGCAGCTTCTAGCGCTGTCCACGCCAATCATAAATGATATTTTACAATAGTTGCCTACAGGAATATTTTTAATATTAATATTTTGACTCGCTTTATTCGAACTTTTAATTAAAAAATAACAACTGTCTTGTGGTACAATATAACTTGTGCCATCTGTTTTTTCTAAAATAATATTAGAGATAAAATAATTGAATTTATCTACAGTAAAATTTTGTTCGATAGAATTGCTATAGTTAACGGTATTTAAAACAAGTAAACTATCTGCAATATAATGATTGAATTTTATGGCAATGGTATTTGTTTGCGTAGCAGGAACAGCAGGGCTTTCGGGTTTGCATTGCGCAAAGAAAACCACTGTAATTAGCAATACGAATAATTTACTTTTCAATGCTTTCATTTTTTATATTAAATAAATTGCGGTGCCAACTATTTTTTAATGGAACTTCCCATTGTTTAGCTAAGTCTTCGGTATTGCGCACTAAATTATTAAAAACAAGCGTGTCTTCGTTGATAATTCCATTGTCTATTGCCAATTGAAAATCTGTTGCATTTAAGGTGAAAACTTCTTCAGCTGTTTTATAAGTAAACAATTGCCTATCGAAAAGGTTTAGGTTAAATTCTTTTTCGATGTCTTGCATGGCATGCGTTGCGCTATCTATGGCGCAACCACTTGCTTTAACGCTGCTTTCGTCTGCTGTTAATACAATAAATTGATGGTATTTGATGAGCACATTTGCTGGTAAAGGAGTTTGGTGAGCAGTCCAATTTTGTGCAAAGTCTTGTAATTTTGCTAAAATAAGGGCTTCTTCTTGCGCATTTAATTTTCTATTAATTTGGTATACCCAAACACTATGGTTCGTATTCATTTTTTTAAGATAAGCCGTTTGCTTTTGCTGTTATTTCTGCAAGATCTAATACTTGCACTTCATTTTCTTTTTCAAAATGTTTTACGCCGTCGCTGAGCATGGTCATGCAAAACGGACAACCAGCTGCTATAATATTAGGATTAAGCGATAGCGCTTCTTCTACTCTTTCTACATTGATATCTTTATCTCCTTTTTCTGGCTCTTTGAACATTTGTGCACCTCCGGCGCCACAACAAAGACCAGTAGTTTTACATCTTTTCATCTCCACTAAATCTGCATCTAATTGCTGCAAAATTTCGCGAGGAGCTTCGTATACCCCATTCGCTCTGCCTAAATAGCAAGGATCGTGGTAAGTTATTTTTTTACCCTTAAAATATTCGCCATTGCTCGCTTTTAATTTCCCTTCGTCTATTAATCCTTGTATAAGCTGAGTATGATGAATGACTTCGTAGTTGCCACCTAATTCGGGGTATTCATTTTTAATGGTATTGAAGCAATGTGGACAACCTGTTACTATTTTTTTTATTTCGTAAGCATTGAGTAATTCAATGTTTGCCATGGCTTGCATTTGAAATAAAAATTCATTACCCGCTCTTTTAGCAGGATCGCCAGTGCAACTTTCTTCTGTACCCAGAATGGCAAATTTCAAACCAACATGATGCAAAATTTTTGCAATGTCTTTTGTTATTTTTTGCGCGCGTTCATCAAAACTTCCTGCGCAACCAACCCAAAATAAAATTTCTGGAGTTTCTCCATCTGCAATCATTTGGGCCATTGTAGGCACTTTAAATTCCATCTTTATACTTTATTATGATTCGTTATTAAATACTTGAATTTTTGCATCAGTTAAAACAAGGTCGGTAAAATGGCCTTCATATCTGGTGGCACGAACAATATGGTTATCTACCCAATGATAATTGCCACCCCTAGGTTTGCCAAATAAAATACCATGGTATTTAAATCCATTTTCGTTCAACCATTGTTCGGTTACTGCTCGGTGTTCTTCTGTTCTGGAAGTAAAAAAAGTAATGATATGACCTTGTTCAAACCATTTGTTTAAAGTACTTAGCGCACCCGGAAATACTTGTGCATCTTTCATGCGCCATGGTTCTTCGTTTGGAATATCATCGCAAACCGTACCGTCAATATCAATCAAATAATTTTTAATTTCTTCGGGTAGTACAGGGCTAATTAATTCGCCAGTTTCGTTTTTTGTTTCTTTTAAATGTGTCATTTTTTTAATTAGTCCAATTAGCTCTTTCACTATTCGCAAATTTCCAAGGTGTGCCATTGGTTTCTATATTCGATTGCATGGTATTTAAACTTGCAGTTGCTGCCGATTCTTCCATTACTAAATACCTTCTTAATTCTATGATAATAGACAACGGATCTAAATTGATTGGGCAAGCCTCTGTACAAGCATTACATGTGGTACAAGCCCATAACTCTTCTCTAGATACATATTGATCCAATAAAGATTTATCGTCTTTAAAATCTTTTCCATGCAAGTCTATATTTTTTCCAATTTCGGTAATTCTATCACGTGTATCCATCATAATTTTTCGTGGCGATAATAGTTTACCTGTTTGATTTGCAGGACACATCGAGGTACATCTTCCGCATTCGGTACAAGCATAACTATCTAAAAGATTTTTCCAATTTAAATCGGTCGCATCTTTTGCGCCAAATCTTCCAGGGTTTTCGGTTTGAATGGGAACAAAAGTTGGATCAAGCATGGCTTTCACTTCGTTACTCACACTTTGCATGTTGTTGATTTTGCCTTTTGCATGTAAACTTCCATAATAACTTGCAGGGAATGCAAATAAAATATGCAAGTGTTTAGAGTAAGGCACATAGTTTAAAAAGGCAAAAATGCCAATGATGTGAAACCACCAACAAGTTCTTTCGATAGCAATTAAGCTAGCCACATCATTCGGTAAAATATTTTGTAAAAAAGCACTCACTGGGAATGAACCAGCTTTGATATAATGATCCACATTGGCAAATTGTAATTTTGCATCTGCCGCATTCATTAATAAAAATGCCGACATCAATAAAATTTCAATCACTAAAATATAATTGGCATCCGACTTTGGCCATTTGGTCATTTCTGTACCACTAAACCTTTTGATTTTGATTAAATTTCTTCTGCTGATAAAAACAACGCAAGCCAATAAAACTAAAAAAGCCAACCATTCGAAACTAGCAATCAAGAAATTATATAAACTACCCATCATTGGGGCAAAAACCCTATGGCTGCCTGCTAATCCGTCGATCACAATTTCGATCAATTCAATGTTTATAATGACAAATCCAACATAAAGGCACAGGTGCATTAAGAACGGAATAGGCTTTGTTGCCATTTTGCTCTGACCCATGGCAATTGTTAATAGATTCATCCATCTTAAGCCTTTTTGGTCGCTTAAATCTAAGTCTCTGCCTAGTAAAATGTTACGCCTAATTTTAGCAATGTTCTTAGCAAAAAGTCCTGCTGCGGCGATTAATAAAACAAGGAATAGGAATTGAAGAATCATAGGGCATCTAATTTGCATACGAATTTAATAAATCGGTACCTCTTTGGAGAATTTTATCTCAAAAAAAAACCTTTTAAATCGGGCTAATGGCATCTTTTTTCAAAAAAAGTTTCTAGAACCGGAAAAAGCGGTTACATTTGCAGACCAAAAAGGGTGATATAGCTCAGTTGGTAGAGCAAAGGACTGAAAATCCTTGTGTCCCTGGTTCGAATCCAGGTATCACCACAAAAACCTCACAGCCATGTGGGGTTTTTTTTGTTCCAAAGATAATTTACCTTTAAAGAAATATTTAAAAATGTCCTTAAAAAGCCTTTTTGACAAGCTGATACAAAAGTTTGTTTTTGTATTATTTTTCTCCGCTATAATCAGCAGCAATTTAATTGCACAAAATTATACAACAAAGGTTTACGACGAACGCCTCGGACTTTATCAAAAAAATATTTCAGAAATACTTAAAGATAATGATGGTTTTTTATGGCTGGGTACCGAAAGCGGTTTAGTTCGTTTTGACGGCAGTAACTTTAATGAGTTTTTTCCTAAAGAAAGTAGGTATAAATATTTAGGAAATAGTAAAATTAAAAAACTCCAAAATAGTATTTATTTAAACTACGAAAATAATGGGTTACTTGTTTTTGATTTAAATACATATCAATACAAAAAAATATTCGATGAGCCAATATTTGAGGTGCAGCCTATCTCCGACAGTGCTTTTGTGGTCACAACAAAATCGGGTTTTCTTAAAAAGGTTATTAATGGAAAAACAGTACAGCAAATAAAAATTGCGGTCTCTGAAGGAAGTTTGATATCCATTTTTAGAGGAGATTTATACGTTTCTTTGCCAAAAATCGGAATCAATACCTATAACACAAGTAATTTAAAATTAATTAAAAGTAATAATCATATAATTCCAGATGGTTATAGGGAAAGCTTTGATGCAGGGGATAAGAATCTTGCATTTGTTTCCAAATCGGAGGTTAAAATTGTCGCAGGTGATTTATTGGCTTTAGCGAATATTAAAAACGCTTTAGTTGGCGCTAATCCGGTTGATAATATTTCTTATTATAAATATGTAACAGCCAATAGCCAGTTTTATATTATTCAGAATAAAAATATATTCCAAGTTTCACCTACTGGTATTGGTAATTTATATTTTAAGGATGTTGTCAATTGCGAATTATTGTCGTTGTTTTCCATAGACTCCAATAGTTTTTTTGTAGGCACTGGACAGGGTTTGATACTAGTACACAAAAACGAATTTCCAAATGCAGTTATCGATGATAATATTCCACTAGTAGGAAATGCATTAAGGGTTCGTCGTTCAATTTTAGAAAAAAAAGACGGTTCACTTATTTTAATGGGTTACCCTCGCAATGTTAAATATGCCAATCAACGTTTTGATAAAATTGGGGATTTGGTTAGTTCTACAAACCAATCCATATTGGTAGGGGATGATATTTATACAGGTAATGATATGCTAGGCTTTCTAAAGATTAATAGCAATACGGGATTATATCAAACTTTAGCACACAGTGCCGAAAAGCAGAGCTATTTCGGCATTTACCACGATTCGGTTAATCGACTTATTATTGCAGGAGGTAATGGGTTTTTAGCAATTCATAACCTTCAAACACGCCAAACAAAAGTTTTGACGCTATTAAAAGAGCGAATTAGTATTAGGGCAATTGTTTACGAACCAATTACAAATAATTATTGGCTAGGTACGGCAAATGGTTTGTATGTATGTGATCATAAATTTAAAATTATTAAACATTTTGCCAGTAAATTAAAAAATGCGAGTGGAGATTTTTATTCTGCTCTCTTAATTCCTAATGGAAGTAAAGAAATTTGGGCTGCGCATAACGAAGGTGTTTCTGTATTTAATTTTCTTACAAAGAAAATTATTAAAAATTTGCCAAACAATCTGTTTTTAAATCGCCAAACAATAAGTTTAATAGAAGATGATTTTCATCGAATTTGGATGGGAACGTATCAAGGGATAATTTGTTTTGATCCAAAAACAAGTCAATATATAAGATTAACGCGTAAAAATAATTTAATTAATTCGGAGTTTAATTATGCATCTGCAACTAAATTAGCTAATGGAAAATTAATTTTTGGTGGACTAAACGCTTATGATATTATCAATCCTGCTAATTTTAAATTTGATTCCACATTAATTAAACCTATTGTTTCTGGGTATGCAATTTATGGTAAAAATGATACTACATTTTACAAGTGCGTAAGCAATGAATTGTCAATTAATATCGAGAATCAGTTTGTTAAAATATTTCTTGCAACTAGTAATTTAATTAGTACAGATAAAACAACATTAGAATATCGCATAGATAATGGACCATGGTTGAGTGTAAATGAATTTAAGCAAATCTCCCTGTTTAATTTAAATCCAGGTGTAAATTTACTCTATGTTAGATCGTTTGACGAGTATGGAAGAATTTCGGAAATGAAACCATTCGTTATCAATGCATACGTTTCGTTTTACAAATCTAATGGATTTTTATGGGGATTAATTATACTCGTATTCACTGGATTTACTTTATTTACCTATGCAAATCTTAGCAAAAATTTAATTGAAAAATTAACCAAAGAAAACATTTCAATGGATTTGCACGACGAAGTTGGCACTATGCTTACGCGTGCATTGTATTTATTAAAAATAGAAAACAAGGGAACGGCAAGCAATGCTACAACTTACCTCAATGACGCATTGTTTAGCTTAAGGGTATATATTAATACAATGAATAAACCTGCTTTTGAGGCCATTCGATTATCTGACGAAATCAATGAAATGGCAACAAGTATTCTTGGCCCTGATATGTTTAATTTTTATTCAAACTTGAGTAGTTTTCAACATGTGGAAATAAAGAACGCATTATTTAGAGACATTAAATTATGTGTTTTTGAAGCATTGAATAATATTCAAAAACATGCGAAAGCAAACTTGGTAATCATTCATATTATGGTCGATGCTAGACAAATCACTCTAAAGGTAATAGATAATGGGTGTTTTAATGGCGCATTTTTAGATAGATCGCTAGGTAATGGCATTCAAAATATCAAGAAGCGTGTTGCAAGGAACCACGGATTTGTTAAATTTGAGCAGAATTCACAAGGAGATGGTTTGCAAATAGTTTTTACTTTCCCAATTAAATAAAAAAAAATGAAATCAAATTACAAAGTTATTATTATAGAAGATGATGTTGTTTTGACACAATATTTAAGTAATAAAATTAATGAGATTGACAATTTCGAAGTGGTGAATACTTATCAGAATCCTATTTTATTTTTAGCGGATAATTTAAAGTTTGATATTATTTTATTAGATGTAGTAATGCCGGAGATGAATGGTTTAGATGCAATAGATCCTATTTTGTTAAAATACCCTGATGCGTTAATAATTATGAATACGATTAAAGACGATCAAGATACTATCTTTACGGCTTTAAAGCGAGGCGCATTGGGCTTTATAGACAAGCAGAGTTTCGATGTTAACTATGAAGAAGTACTAAACACAATCGCTATTGGCGGAGCTTTTATGACCCCAAGTATTGCTAGAAAAGTAGTTGCAAATTTCCAAGATCCGAGTAATTCATTAGAAAAACTTTCGCCACGTGAAAAAGAAATTGCCAATGGAATTTTAAAAGGTTTTTCTTATAAACTAGTGGCAATGGAATGTGGAATTTCAATTGATACGGTTCGCATTCACATTAAAAATATTTATAGAAAATTAAAAATCAATAGCAAGTCGCAATTGTTTAATTTGATCAATCAAAGATTTTAGATCTACTATTCTAAAAGTACACATCTGAAATAATCAGCGTGTTTAATCAAAAAAACACTGCCATAGCATTTAAGTGTAATGCATTTTTATGCTATAATTCCTACACTTTCATGTTATTCAATGCCAATGATTAAGGCACTTTGAATTATTAGTTTTACAAGGGTATTTAATTCTCAAAATCAACTTTTTTTAATTAAAAAAGAGGTTTTTGTTTTATTGATTGTAAAAATAATATAATGATTTCTAAATTCAATTTGAATAGCATTCTCAAAAGCTTTACTGTAGTTTTTTTTCTGATTATTAATTTGAATTTAATTGCGCAAACGCCTTGTGTTGCGCCTTATAATTCTACACCTGCTTCTAGTTGGGGTATGGTTCAGAAATTTCAATCTAATGCAGTAATTTGGAACGGTGGAACACCTACTGCCGCAGATTTAAATGGAGATGGAATTTCTGAAATACTTGTACCTGCTAATGATAATTCAGGATATTACGTTTATAAAGGTGATGGGACAAACGCGACTTCGGGCACCAAAGATTTTGTTATTGCTACCACAAATGAGCGTTCGGTTCAACCTGCTATTGCAAACATTATAGGGAATGCATCTTCTGCACCCGAAGTAGTCATGGTAAATGCATCAGGATTCGTTTATATATTTAATAATACTGGTGGTACGGAATCAAATTATTTATTTAAATCTACTACTGCTTCGCAATATGATAATGGGAATTCTGTAAGCCAAATTACTAAATCTGCAACACCATATATTGTAGACATTGATGAAGATGGAACAGCCGAAATTGTTTTAGGATCGGATGTTTTTGGAATTGTGAATGGTGCATTAGTGAAAAGAGTAGCAGGTTTACCTTTAAATTATACAAGTCAAACATCTGGTTCAACTGGTACTCCTATTGATGTAATAATTGTTGACATTATTACTTCTAATGCGGGTAAAGAATTAGTTTTTGGATCTAAAGTGTATGGAATCAATTTAACAAATGGAACTACTAATGTTTTAAAAGATTTAAGTACAGTTTCGGGTTCAGGTATTTCAGCAAACGATAATGGGCCAACTGCTGTGGGGGATATGAACGGTGATGGTAAATTGGACATCGTTTACAATGGTTCTTCTTTTGTAGTGATGTGGGATCCTAATGGAACCACTTTAGCAAATACCTTATTATTTAAAAGAGTTCCGCCTAGCTTTAATTATGGAGTTAGGGGTTTACCCTTAATTGCCAATGTATACAATGATATAACAACGGGAGGCAAATCAACTGATCGTCCCGAAGCAGTAATTATCAATTCGGTAAGTGGAAGTGCAGGAATTGTAACAGCATATAATTTAAACTATAATTCAAACGCAGGTACAACGACTCAACACATTTGGTCAATTGCTACCAATGACATGTCAGGTTCTACCGGTATTACCGCATTTGATTTTGATGGAAATGGTTTAAGAGAAATTATATATCGTGATCAAAGTACTTTAAGAATTATCAATGGTAATCTTGCAACACCAGTTAATTATGCTTCTGAAGCTGTTGCATCTGCAACCTGGGGCGAATATCCAATTGTGGCAGACTTAAATAATGATGGTCAAGCAGAAATTGCAGTTACGGGTAACAATATGTTACAAGTTTTTGGAAGTGATCCATTAACTTTTGCTTGGAGAGGAGCACCTAATTATTGGAACCAAAGAAATTATCGTATTGTAAATATCAATGCTAATTTAACGGTTCCTACTACCGAAATTAATGCAGCAAGTGCTGTTGCGTACAATAATAATGAAGCGCAATTACAATTGTCTGATGCGGTTGGTAGTGGTATTCCTAGTGGATACAGTTATGTACCCGATGCAAGTATAACAGTCAATTCAATTGTTGGAACCTGTCCAACTATGACTGTTTCATCAACCATTAGTAATACAGGTTCCCTTTTATTACCAGCTGGAACCTATGTTACATTTTATGATGCGAATCCAACTACAGGCGCCGCGAATATTGTAGCTACATATCAAACAATTGCTTCCATTGCTACTGGTGCTTCAACGAGTATTTCTATTCCAATTAAGCTGGTTTATAATACCTCCATTGTGTATGCAGTAGTAAATGATAAAGGAATTACGGCTCGACCATTTAATTTAAGTTCATGGACTTCCAATACAAGAATCAATGAATGTAGTTATACCAATAATATCAGTTCAAAAACATTTACTTGTACTGATACAGATGGCGATGGTGTAAATGATTATGCGGATTTAGATGATGACAATGATGGCATATTGGATGAAGTTGAAATGTCTAATTGCAATTCCTCCGTACTTATAACACCTATTGCTGCAACTTCAAGTCCAGTGTATGGAGGCTCTACAGCAGATCGTACAATTGATGGAACTGGTTTTACAGGTACAGGACTAACTGCGTTAGCTACGGCACCTGCTACTTTAAATGACGCTTGGTTATTAAAAGAGCCTTTGACAGCTGGTTTTATTGATTATACATTGTCTGTAGGTTCAAATATTGGTGGTGTTGTATTATGGGCACCAGATGCATTTAATTATGGGGGAGGAGATGGGCCACCAAAAGATTTTACGGTAGAAATTACGTATAACAATGGACAGGTTTTTACAACAGGTGTTTATACTACAGCGCAACCAAATGGTAGTGGAGATAATCCCGGAGCGCAGGTATTTAATTTTCCAATAACGTTTGCCAATGCAACTAAAGTAAAATTAAATATTTTAAATGGTTGGTATGATGTTAACAATAACAGTCTTAATCAAGTTAGTTCTGATGAACAAACAGTTATTGCCGCCTATAATATGTTTTTAGGAGAGTTTAGGGTATTATGTGGAGCAGTTGATATCGACACTGACAATGATGGTATACCTAACCGTTTAGATTTAGATTCTGATGGTGATGGTTGTCCAGATGCAAAAGAATCAGCTGTGAAAGGGGTATTGATAGCTGGAAATATTATTAATTTATCGTCTCCTTCGGGAACGTCTACCACCACCACAAATGTTGCAGGTGCTATTGCAACTGGAATCTATGGCGCCAATGGTTTTGCAAATGGTTTAGAAACTGCAAATGAATCTGGAATTTACGCTGGAACTTATACTTATAATTATGCAACTGATGCAAACATAAGTGGTTGTAAGGATACAGACGCCGATGGTATTGGGGATTTGTTTGATTTAGATGATGACAATGATGGAATATTGGATGAAGTTGAAAACGCTTGGTGCAAACCAACCTTTGGAAATACAATTGACATAGTTGGTCAAACATACGGTGTTACTGCTGCTTCATTTGGTAATTATTTGCCAGCAGTTACAGCAGGATTAAATGCAACTACTTGTATGAGTCCAGGACAAATTACTACTTTGACTTATGACTTTGGAAAAACTGTGAACAATCCAATTATTGGTTTTTATGGTGTTGATTTTGCCAAAGAAGAATGGTTCGATTTAAATGACAATCCTGTTCAATTAAGAATTTTAGATGCAAGTGCACCAACTTTGGTGTCAAATAACATTTTAACATTATCAACAAGTCCAGTTGCTGGTACAAATACTGCAGCAACATCTGCAATGGGACGTGTTCAAGTATATGGTAATGTAACCGGTTTAAAAGTAAAACATACATGGTTATTGACTTCTCAAAATTGTGATAATCATGGTTTTTCTTTTATTGAACCAACTGAATGTTTAGGTGGCCCTAATCCAGATACAGACGGTGATGGAGTTGTTAATAGTTTGGATTTAGATTCTGATGGGGATGGTTGTCCAGATGCTTTAGAGGCAGGTGTAACTGGAACTTTAAATGCGGGAACAATTAAAAATGGTTTATATGGAGTTGTAAAAACAACCACTGCCGGTGTTGCTAATGCTATTGCTGCCGCACCATATGGGTTAAATGGATTATCAGATGGGATAGAAACTTCAACAGAAAGTGGTGTAATTAATTATATTTCAAAATATCCACCTTATGCATTAAGTAAAAATATAGCTACATGTGCAGATACTGATGCGGATAACATTGCCGATCTATTTGATATTGATGATGATAATGATGGCATCTTAGATGCTGAAGAATCACCTACTTGTTTTATGACAGCCAATGAATGGAATATAGCAGACAAAACAGTTTCTGTTAGCATTTCATCAGATTTAAATATACTAACTCCTAATAATAAATTTTCATCATTAACAGACAATGATGGAACCGTTGCAGCTGTTCAATTTTCAACAGCAACTGCACAATCACAATTGAATAAAGAAATTTTTAAAGTTCAATTTTGGAGTCCAACTCAATTAGATGCACTGTATATTCAAAAAATAACGGCAACAGAAATATTTGCTGCAACAGCCTCAAGTTTAAAATTACAGGGCTCAAATGACAATACTACTTGGACTGATTTAACTGCTGCAATTACTCGACCTGCAAATGCAACCAATGTAACTGCGAATGGAGCAGTTTCGTTGACCAATTCTAATAAGTTTACTGTTACTACAGGTGCTGGGAAATATAAATATTATAGAATTTATGGAGTGGCTGCAGCCAATATTTTAGCGGGTATTGCCAGCGAATTATATTTTGATGTAAACGCTTCAACCTATGAAGCATCTTATTTTCCAAAGTCAGATTGTTCAAACGATACAGATGGCGATGGTATTTTAAATCATTTGGATTTAGATTCGGATGGAGACGGATGTTCTGATGCGATAGAAGCGGGAAGTTCTACAACCGCCACTAGCTTAATAACATATCCAATCGGATTAGATGGTAATACAAATGGTTTACTTAATGTTTATGAAGGAACCACTGCTGGTACAATTAGCTATACTTCCAAATATTCACCTTATGCAACAAGTGCAAACTTAGCTGCTTGTAAGGATATAGATGCGGATGGTATTCCAAATGATATTGATTTAGACGATGACAACGATGGAATTTTAGATGCGGTTGAATCGCCTGATTGTTTTTATACAGCAAGCGAATGGAAATATGGTGCTAGATCTGACATTAAAGTTACTTCTCCTTTAAGTATGGTGAGTCCACAAAATAATCCTCAAAAATTAGTCGATGGATTTAATTATGGAACTAGTTACGATGTAAGATTTTTAGCAACTACAAGTTTAGTGAATGCAGTAGGTGCCGGTGTTGAAGTGTACAAGTTTAACATGAACATTCCAGTTAAACTTTCAAAAGTTTATTTGGGATATGCAAATACTGCTACACAGTTTAGTGCGAGCACAGTGCTTTCATTACGTGGTTCTAATGATGGGGTTACTTGGACTAATTTATCAGGGACAAGTGGAACACCTGGTGTTACTTATGATGCAACTATTGATGCTAATTCTGCAACAGAAACCTCAACCATTTCACCTTATCCTGCTATTTCGCTTTATTCTAAAAATGCCAATATATTTTCAGTAACACAAAATGCAGCAAAATATCAATATTATGATATTTTTTGGGTGAGTGGAGGTGCTATAAGCCTGAGTGGTTATGCCAATGAAGTTTATTTTGAAGTAGCATCCGATTACAATCCAAGTGCGCATCCTAAAGTTTCTTGCACCAATGATACCGATGGAGATGGTATTTTAAATCATCAAGATTTAGATTCGGATGGAGACGGCTGTCCGGATGCAAAAGAAGCTGGAATTTCTGCAACGTTAACTGCTGCATCGGTTACTAATTTAGCGGGTGCAACAATTGCATCAGGCACAGCTACTTCAACAATTCAAAATGCAATAGTTGCCGGAACAGGAATATCCACATTTGGTGCGAATGGTTTTGCCAATGCATTAGAAACAGGATCTGAAACTGGCCTATATAGTGGTATATATTCTTATACTAATGCAATTGATAAAACTATAAGTACTTGTTTAGATTCTGACGGAGATAATATTCCAGATTATCTAGATTTAGATGATGACAATGATGGAATTTTAGATATTGTAGAATGTCCTGCTCCTGGAGTGGCACCTTTATTATCAAGATTTGATATTGCATCAGGTGTAAGTATGTCACAAAACATTACTGGTTTTCCCGAAGAGTTATGGGTAGATATTTGGACCATAGATAACAATTTTAATTTAACTATCAATGGTGTTAATATTACCACAGTAAGTGAATTAAACTTTGCGCCTTCTTCTATGTATACAGTTCCATTTACAGATGTGGTTAGGTCAGATGGTTCATCAATATATCCCTTGAATAGTGTTTGGTTTTATCCAGTGGGTGAACGGTATCCATTAATACGCGTTGTCATAAAAAAAGATGGAACCTCTAAAATTTATGGCTATGATTTTGTAAATGGTACTGGAAATTATAAAGAATTAGTACTCGTAAATGCATCTTACCAAAAAGTGCCTATTAATTTAACAGGTACTAATAAAATTGTTTTGGGACAGGATAATACCTTTGCGCCATCAAATTTAAATGCCGAATTTAATACTTATAGTGCTGCGGGTTTCTGTGATAACGATGGAGATGGAAAAGAAAATAGATTAGATTTAGATTCTGATGCCGATGAATGTAGCGATGCATTTGAAGCCAAAACAACTACAAGCACAACACCTAATTTTCAATATCCAGTTACTGCTAATTATGGAACCAATGGTTTTTTAAATTCATTAGAAACAGTTGCAGATAATGGTATTTATAATAATTATTATCCTTATGATTTAGCTATAAATGCAAATGTTAAAGCTTGCTTAGATACTGATGGAGACGGGGTGCCAGATGTAAATGATTTAGATGATGATAATGATGGTATTTTAGACGCAATTGAATCACCAACTTGTTATTATTCTTTAAAAGAATTGGCCATTCCAGCAGGTATAAGCTCTGATTTATTGCCGTACAATGCTAATTCTATTTATGCTTTAAGCAACGCTATAGACGGAGCTGTAGCTACTTATTCGGCTTTTAAAGCGGGCCAATATTTTGCAAATAAAGAAATAATAAAATTAACAGCTAAGGGATATATTTCTATTGCTAGCTTAACTTTGGAATTGGATTTTAGAGAAATTTCAAAGGACGCCGCAAGTACCTTTATGTTCCAAGGTTCTCAAGATAATGTAATTTGGGAAAATCTATCACCAACACCAATAGCTTCTATAAGTTATGCCGCTCCTTTGTTATTAACAAATAGTTTACAGCCTACAAAAAAATATAAATATTTTAGGTTGTATGGGGTTGCAGGTACTACAAATTTTGGGGGTATAGCCGAAGCTAGTTTTAATCTAGCAAATACAAATAATTCAAGCTATTTTTCAAAAGTAATTTGTGTAAGCGATACCGATGGAGATCGTATACCTAATCATTTAGATTTAGATTCTGATGGGGATGGTTGTCCAGATGCAAAAGAGGCAAGTATCATAGGCACACTTAATTCGGGATCAATTATTAATTTAACTTCAGATTCAACAGCTGCAACTACAACCACTGCAGGAGTCGCGAATGCTATTGCAGCAGGTGCTTACGGGTTAAATGGTTTTGCAAATGCACTAGAAACGGGAACAGAATCAGGAATCTACTCTGGAGTTTATAATTATGATTATGCTATTGCTAAATCATTAAATGCTTGTTCCGATTTTGATAGTGATGGCATACCAGATTTAATCGATATTGATGATGATAACGACGGAATTTTAGATGCCGTAGAATCGCCTACTTGTTTTTACAATGCTGTTGAGATATCTAAACCAACTGCCATTAGTACCGATTTACTTCCTTATTCAACTACTGTTATAGGTAATGCAATTGATGCTGATCTAACTAGCTATTCTGCTTTTGCAATCAATCAAAACTGGGTAGGTAAAACATTGTTTAATTTAACTGCATTAGCTCAAATTCCAATTTCGGGAATAAACTTTAGTTTAGTTTCTTGGGCATTGTCTAATCCATCAAATACAACCGGTAATACTTTTAAACTTCAAGGATCTAATGACAATAATGTTTGGACCGATTTATCTACTGCAGTTTCCTCAGCAGCAACTACTGGAATTTTAAATATTCCAAATACATTAGCCACTACATCTAAATTTAAATATTATCAAATTGTAGGTGTTGCAGGAACTTCCTATTATGGAGGTGTTACAGATATTAATTTTGCAGTCTCAAGTACTTATGTTCAAAGTCAATATACAAAACCAACTTGTACGGGTAGTGATACAGATAGTGATAATATTCCTAATTATTTGGATTTAGATTCGGATGGAGATGGTTGCTCGGATGCTTTGGAGGCCGGAACTACTTCGAATATCACTGCTAATTATAAATTTACAAGTACAAATTATGTTGCTGATTTTGGTGCAAATGGTTTTTACAACACCTTAGAAAAAACGGCTCCTGAAAGTAATTTGTACAATAGTATATATACATATGCCTATGCTACCACCAATACCATTAATGCTTGTACCGATAGTGATGGTGATGGCGCCCCAGATTTAATTGACCTAGATGATGATAATGATGGGGTTTTAGATGCGGTGGAGTCGCCAACTTGTTTTTATACGTTAACACAATTGGCTAAACCAATTGCAGTAAGTACCGATTTAGCTCCTTATTCAACAAATATAATTGGTAGTTCTATTGATGCAGATTTAGCCACTTATTCTGCTTTTGCGCCGTCTATTAGTTGGGTCAATAAAGAAATTTTTAAATTTACAGCTCAAGGGTATGTTGCAATTTCTGGCATCACCTTTAATTTGGTCAATTGGCCATTGTCATCAGATGTTAATCAAACATTCAAGCTGCAAGGTTCTGGAGACAATTTGACTTGGACCGATTTATCTGCTGCAACATATTCAACGACAAGTGCTGGAACTTATACTATTAGTAATACACTAGCAACCACTTCTAAATTTAAATATTATAGATTATTAGGCGTTGCAGGTAATACAAGTTATGGTGGCGTAACAGATGTTAATTTTAATGTAAGTAATACAAATAATTTAAGTCTCTATCCTATGTTAACTTGTACAACAAGTGATATAGATGGAGATGGCATACCTAATTACAAAGATTTAGATTCGGATGGCGATGGTTGTTCGGATGCTAAAGAAGCAGGCATCATTGGAACCTTAAGCTCGGGCACTGTAAAAAATGGTACTGGCGGAGTGGTTACCTCTACTATTACTCTTTCTAATGCAATTGCAGGAACTTCTGGCACTTATGGAGCTAATGGTTTTGCCAATGGCGTTGAATCAGCTAGCGAATCTGGAATTTATGCTGGAACTTATACTTATTATTATGCAACAGATAATAAAATAAATACTTGTTTCGATACTGATGGCGATGGCGTATTAGATTATTTAGATTTAGATGATGACAACGATGGGGTGTTGGATTATATAGAACAAACTTGCACCTCCTCTTCCATGAGTAAAGAAGATATAACAGTAAGTTCTGCTGTTAATTGGACTTTCCAAAATGCACCTACCGGTGTATATGCATTAATAGATGGTGTACTTAATCAGCAAATGTATCCAACGGATGTTGCCATTGCAAATAAAACAGTCTTTCAATTTAATTTTTTAACACCTAAAGTATTAAACTTAATTGAGCTTGCCAATGTGGCGAATCAAACACCATTTGTTGCAGGCGGTACTTATAAAATTCAAGGATCAAGTGATGGTTCAACTTGGAATGATATTGTAGCTTCTCAGTTGGTTGCAAATACAGCACCAATACTAGCTACGACCAATTCTATAAAATTTGATATGCCTAACAATTGGAAGCCCTATGTAAGCTATCGAATTTATGCAATCAGTATGACTGGGCAGGCCAATTGGTCGACCGAAGTATATTTTAGAGAAGTAAACTGTGTAGATATTGATACAGATGGAGATGGTACGCTTAATAGATTTGATTTAGATTCTGATGGTGATGGTTGTTCGGATGCGGTGGAAGCTGGAACGGCACCAATAGGAACTACAGCCTTTGGAAGTACAAGTTTTTTTAATCCGGCAACAACGGGTGCAAATGGTTTTGCTAACAGTTTAGAAACGGCAACGGAAAGTGGAATTTACAATGGAATTTACAAATATATTAGAGCAGTATTATCTGCATTAAATGCTTGTCTGGATACTGATGGGGATGGTATTCCAAATATAGATGACATTGATGACGACAATGATGGAATAACCGACATTAAAGAGATGAACGGTACTTTTATAAATAGTACGGATGGTACTTGTACGGATGCATTAAAATCTACGTCCACCTATGGAATTTTTACACATTGTTCTGGATGGGATGCATTCGATTTTGATCCCTCGCCTTCAATATTAGATAGAGCCGATTTTGATTATATGGGAGTGAGTGGAACGGATCCATATTTTGATTTACAAGGGTCCTATGCAGGCCCTAATATTACTGGTAAGATGGTCAAAAGTTTTGCTACTACGGCTGGCCTTTCTTATACTTTTGAAGTTGAATTAATTAGTGTTTTTAAGGATGATCCAACAACTGGATCAAAACCATATTTGAGAGCCATAGATGCTTCTACAGGAGCCATATTAGGTACTACTTATTTAAACGGCTCTGGTGTTAAGACGCTTAGTTTCATGGGTATTGGCAGTTCTACACTAATTACTTTAGGATACGATATTCGTCTAGGTAATATTGGTAGTTTATTCTGGAAAGGTGGTAAAATGTCTCAAAATGGAGAAATATATCAAATATTTACAATTCTTGATACAGACAATGATGGCACACCGAATTATTTAGACCCTGATTCCGATGGAGACGGTTGCCCAGATGCGGTGGAAGCTGGTACTACTTTTATTTCCACTTCTGGTGTTGCAAGTTCGGCCAAATTAACAGCGAGTATAATTCCAGCACCTTATGGTACCAATGGTTTTGCAAATGGATTGGAAACAGTATCTGATAATGGTATTTACAAAAGTACGTATACTTATAATTATGCAACCGATGCAACTATTAATGCTTGTACAGATACAGATGGTGATGGGGTAACAGATGTAATTGATTTAGATGATGACAATGACGGTATCTTAGATGCCATAGAAGATAATTGCACAATTGCTATTGTTAACAAAACAGGATTAATTATAACTAAACCATCTACTATTAATTATACTTTCAATGGAAATGCAATTACCAATTTAATAGATGGAGTAGATAATAATGTTTATGTAATTAATGGACCTTCCGGTACATTAAATGGTACTTGGTTAAATTTTGAATTTCCTAGTCCTAAAGCATTAACCTATTTAGAAATAGGTCATTATTCTGGTCAATATTTGTTTGCTACAACATCCACTTATAAAATTCAAGGAAGCTCAGATAACACAAATTGGACAGATGTAACTGGTACATTAACGTACAATAATATTGCTACTTCAACTAGTGGAGGTTTATCAACCAATAATTCAAATATTGCTAATTTCTCTTCTAATACAAAAGCATATAAGTACTATAGGATTTATGGAATTAATGCAACTGCTGGAGCGGGTTGGGCTACCGAAATTTATTTTAAAGAATTTACCTGCGCAATACCTGATCTCGACGGAGATGGAATTCCAAATCGTTTGGATTTAGATAGTGATGGTGATGG
>CAIKLP010000009.1 GCA_903828245.1 uncultured bacterium
ATTAATAAAAACACGAACAAATATATCCACAAAATGTCAATAAAGTGCCAAAATATGGTGCTTATTTCCATGCGGAATATATTTTTTGTTTGATTGATTTTGCTGAAAATGCCAGTTAATGCAAATAATAAAAGCAGGATGCCGGCAATAATATGAAATGCATGAAATCCAGAAATGACATATAAAAAGGATTCTGCAGGATTACCAGCAAAATAAATACCATTTGCCACTAGTTGTTTCCAAGCAAAATATTGGCCAAGTAAAAACCCAAGGCCTAAAATGATGGTAATAACTAAATAATTTTTTTGCTTAGCTATTTGCCCTTTTTTTGCGTTCGTTAATGATAAATGCAAAGTTAAACTGCTTAATAAAATAAGTACAGTGGTATAATAAAATGCTTGAGGCAAATCAAAAATTTTCCAGTTGCCTTCTGCTTTTCTCACAATATATGCGCTGGTTAAACCGGCAAAACACATTAAAGAACTGAGTACAAATAACCAAGTGACAAACTTTTTAGGTTGGCTATTAAATGCTGCGTTAGGAGTTGTATTTTCTGCTATCATTGCTTATAATTTATCGATCAATAAAATAATTTGCACTACAGGTAAATAAATAAATGAACCAAACATTAATTCACGTGCAGCTTTTACCGAACACTCTTTATATAATTTCAGCGATTGCATAAAAAATGCAATTCCGGCAAGCACAGAAATAATACCTAAGGTTGTACCCGCCATCCCAAATTTTATGGGCAATAAACTTACCGGAATTAATACCAGTGTAAACAACATGATTTGCAATGCACTGCTTTTGCCTCTACCTTCTTTCGATGGCAATAAAAATATATTCGCTCTTCTATAATCGTCATCTAATACCCAAGCAATTGCCCAGAAATGTGGGAATTGCCATATAAATTGTATAGCGAACATAATGCCTGGTTCAAAACCGAATTGATTGGTATAAGCTACATAGCCCAATAGCGGTGGCATTGCTCCGGCAATGGCACCAACAAAAACGGCAAAAGTAGATTTAAGTTTTAAAGGCGTATAAATAAAAGCATAAGAAATAATAGAAAATAAGCCTAAAATTCCGGTGATTAAATTAAAGTAATAAGTTAAAATAAATATGCCTGCAACGCCTATGCTTATTGCAAATGTGAGCGCTTCGGTTGTGCTTAATTTATAAGTTGGCATCGGCCTATTTTGCGTACGATGCATTAATTTATCGGTATCTTTTTCGATAATTTGATTGAGGCTATTAGCAGATCCAGTTGTTAGCATTCCACCCAATATCATCAATAATAATTCCGACCATTTCAATTGCCCTTTTGCCGCATAAGCAAAAGTAATGGCAGCAGAAAACACAACGAGCAAGGTAAGTCTCAATTTAAGTAATTGAACATAACTGCCAATTCTAGCTTTCATTTGTAAGGATTCGATATTGATTTCTTTTGTGATCATTTAAATTATTATAGCCATAGAAATACTTTTTCTATAGTTTACTAAAAGTGCTAGTTGTAACATCCACGCGCCTATCAATAAACTTGCAAAAAACAAATGCAAGGTTTGCATAGCAGGCGGCAAATTAAAATAAGCCAGCACAATGCCTGTAATTATCTGTAAAGCCATAATTGTTATAATAACAATTACATAGCTTATTAATCTTTTAATTTCTTTAAAATGTTCGAGCATATAACCCGAACAAATTATGGTAGCTAAAGTAAGTAAGAAGGAAAAGCCTTTATGAATATTAAAAACCTCTCCGCTTAAAGTAACCCAAGAGCCTCTGTTGGTTTGATTCCAAAATGCGGCTTGCTGATCTACACTTTCTCTTAAGGCCGTACCAAATAATATTTGAGCAGTACACAAGGCCAAACATAACCAGGTAAACAATTCCGCAGATCTTAATTTCTTGGCAGATAATTTTAAATCTGGTAAGTTTTTATACTTCACATTTTGATATGCCAATAAGACTAAACCTATAATCACTAGCGCTAAAAACATGTGTACCGTTATTACCCAACTGGTTAAATTTGTAGACACTACCCAAGAGCCAATCCATGCTTGCAAAACAACCAATACTAATGAGCCTAAACAAATAGCAAATACGCTGCGGTTGTGTTTTCTAATCTTATAAGCACTTATCGTCATGGCTAACATGAACACGCCGGTAAGTGCACC
The DNA here is from genome assembly GCA_903828245.1 of uncultured bacterium. Taxonomy (GTDB): domain Bacteria; phylum Bacteroidota; class Bacteroidia; order Sphingobacteriales; family Sphingobacteriaceae; genus CAIKLP01. Next base: position 2,181 of record CAIKLP010000009.1, read on the forward strand.
AATCAAACGATTCACATATTCTGTATAAGTATTCCAAACATTAAATTGTTCAGACTTTAATACCGATTGGTCTTTTAAAATTCGATCTGCTTGTGCAGCAAATCCAATTTTACGCAACAGATTTGCAAAACGGTTATTTTTTTCAAGCCTTTTATTGACGTATGCCTGCTCGTAGTTTGCAGGAAGCGCAGCAACAGTAGTTGGTGGCACCCATTGGTCAAAACATTTTGGCCAATCTGGGCAACCCATTCCTGAGCCCGAACTTCTTACTACTCCACCAGCAAGAATCAAAAGAAACAAAGAACAAATTGTATAAAAGGTAATCTTTAAAAACCTTTTTTCTTTTGATGAATACTCCGAAATATTTGCGGCATGATCCATACTTTTTTTAATTATTAATGATTTGCCTTTGAACCGTGATGTGTTCCATAATCACCTGGCAAATTAGATGACATCGTTTCTGATAATGGTACATTTTGCGGAATAAAATCTTCGTCATGTCCTGGCTTACTGTAATCATATGGCCAACGATAAACCCAAGGAATTTCTCCTGGCCAATTGCCATGCATATGTTCTACTGGTGCCGTCCATTCTAATGTATTTGAATTCCAAGGATTTTGTGGCGCTTTCTTTCCTTTAAAAATACTTCTGAAGAAGTTGTATAAGAAAATAAATTGCGCAAGCGATCCTAAGATGGCAGCAATACTAATAAATCTATTAACTGCTAACCATTCTTTCATGAAATCAAAACTAGTGAAAGAATAATATCTTCTAGGTACACCGTCTAATCCCATAAAGTGCATTGGGAAAAACACACAATAAACCGCAATAAAAGTTAACCAAAAATGGAAATAACCTAAACGCTCATCCATCATTTTTCCAAACAAACGAGGATACCAATGATAAACTCCTGCAAACATACCAAACATAGCAGCACTACCCATTACAATATGGAAATGGGCTACTACAAAGTAAGTGTCGTGTAAGTTAATATCTAAAGAAGCGTTTCCTAAAAATATACCAGTTAATCCTCCGGTAATAAATAAAGAAACCAAACCAATAGCAAATAACATGGCTGGTGTAAATTGAATATTACCTCTCCAAAGTGTAGCTAAATAATTAAACGTTTTTACTGCCGATGGTACCGCAATAATTAAGGTAGTAAACATGAAGACCGAACCTAAGAAAGGATTCATTCCGGTAATAAACATGTGGTGACCCCAAACGATGAAAGATAAAAAGGCAATACCAATTAAAGAAATAATCATGGCACGGTATCCAAAGATTGGTTTTCTTGCATTCGTTGCAATAATCTCTGAACTAATACCCAATGCTGGCATAATAATAATGTATACCTCTGGGTGACCTAAGAACCAAAATAAATGTTGGAATAATACAGGACTTCCACCATGATTAGGCAATGCCTCGCCACCAATGAAAATATCTGACAAGTAAAAACTTGTTCCAAATCCCCTATCAAAAATTAATAAAATTACTCCTGCAAATAAAACAGGGAATGATAATACACCTAATATCGCAGTTAATAAAAAAGCCCAAATAGTTAATGGCATTTTAGTCATCGACATACCTTTGGTACGCATATTTAAAACCGTACTGATATAATTAATACCACCCATTAAAGCAGAAGCAACGAATATGGCCATCGAAATTAACCATAGTGTCATTCCTAGTCCTGAGCCTGGCATTGCTTTTGGTATCGCCGACAATGGAGGATAGATAGTCCACCCACCTGAAGCAGGACCACTTTCGATTAATAAGGACCAAGTCATGATTACACTTGACAAGAAGAAAAACCAATAAGAAAGCATATTGATAAATGGCGATGCCATATCTCTTGCACCTATTTGTAATGGAATTAATAAATTACTAAATGTTCCACTTAAACCTGCAGTTAATACAAAGAATACCATAATGGTTCCATGAATGGTTACCATTGACATGTAGAATGCTGGATCAATTCTTCCGCCTTGTGCCCATTTACCTAATAATTTTTCTAAGAATGGGAAAGATTCATCTGGCCATCCTAATTGAATTCTAAATAATATAGAAAGCACCATTCCAATCACTGCCATAATAATACCCGTAATTAAGTATTGTTTTGCAATCATTTTATGGTCCATGCTGAACACATATTTTGAAATAAATGTTTCTTTGTGATGCTCCTCGTGGTGTGTTGTGTGATCTGACATAAAAAATCTATCTAATTTTTTTATTCGTGAGTATTTAACGCTAATTTTTCTTCTTTTGCTTTGGCAACACTTGCTGCAGCTTCTTGAATTTGTTTAGCCATTTCTTCTGTATAAAAAGGCTTCTTAGTAGTCAACCAAGTTGCATATTCGGTGTCGTTAACAACCACTATTTTTATTTGCATATTATAATGTGCACTGCCACAAACTTTCGCACATAATAATAGGTAATCAAATTTAGGGTCGTTTGTTTTTAAACGCATTTGCTCGGTGGTGATAGTTGGCTTAAACCAAAATGTAGTAGGCATGCCCGGCACACAATTCATTTGCGCTCTAAAGTGTGGCATATACGCAGAGTGAATTACATCTCTTGCATTGAAATTAAATTTAACCGGTCTGTTAACTGGTAAATAAATTTCGTTTACTAATAAATCGTCTTTTGCATTTTTATCATTAAAATCTACACCCGTTTCGTTAACATCATTTACTAATTTAAATGCTTTTGAACCTAAAGCGTTGTCGTTACCAGGGTAACGCACAATCCATGCGAATTGTTTTCCGGTTACATCGAGTGTCAAAGCTTCTTTGGGTGCTGGTGCCGTAATATTTGTCCATGCTTTCCATCCAGATAAAACCATTACTGCTAAAACAATAGCTGGAATAATGGTCCAGTATAATTCTAACTTATCGTTGTGAGAATAAAAGAACGCTTTTCTTGTTTCTTTCCCTTTGTATTTAAAAGAGAAATAAAACAACAAAATATGGGTGATGATAAATACAATTCCTGTGATGATTGCAGTAATGTTAAATAAGTTGTCTGTGATTGCACCGTGCTCCGAAGCCGACTCTGGCAATACCATTCTGCCATGCGTAGTGAATTCGTAATACACATAACCTAAGAATAAAACCAAGAAAAAGATAAAGAATACACCATTTACTTTATTGTAAGTGTTTTTGATTTTCTTACCGTTTAATTCTTGTGTTAATTCTAACACTTTTAAAGTTTTATTGATTACCGCGAAAGCAAAAACAGCAGCGATTAATAATAAAACATAAAACCAAAAAGTGATTCCAAGTTCTTGACTTGCAACATCAGTTGCCGCAGGCATAGTGGCTTGTGCAAAAGATATTGTTGAGGAAATCGTCAATAAAACGAATAGTAAGATTGCTTTAGTTGATGATTTTAATTGCTGTGCTATAGATATATTCATACGATTGATATTCAATTTGAATCGTTAATAAATTAAATTTCGTGATGTAAACTTTCGTTTAAGAAAGGATGATTTTTAGGCACTAAAGGTTCTTTACTCAATGAGTTCAACATCAAATAAGCAAATGTGCCGATAAAGCCAACGGTTGTGCCAATTTCAATAATACCGAAACCGCTATGCTCTCCCATTGTACCTGGCATGATCATCATATAATAATCTAACCAGTGACCACATAAAATTACAATGGTAACGATTTTCATCATTTTGAAATTTCTTTTTGCATCGCGAGACATTAAAATTAAAACGGGCGCAACAAAATTAATGGCAATATTTAAACAGAACCAAATAAAATAATGATCGGTCCATCTCTCTTGGAAGTAAACAGATTCTTCTGGAAGATTGGCATAGTAAATCAATAAAAATTGAGAGAACCAAACATAGGTCCAGAAAATAGAAAATGCGAAAATAAATTTTCCTAAATCGTGCATGTGACTTTCGTTCACCCAACCGAAATATCCTTTTTCTTTCAATAAAATAATTGTTAAAGCCATGGTAGCTAAACCACAAACCCAAAGTGCTGCAAAGTTATACCATGCAAACATAGTCGAGAACCATTTTGCTTCTAAAGACATGATCACATCAAAAGCGAAAATGGCAGAACTAAAACCAAATACCACTAAAAATATAGCAGAAATTTTTATGCTCTTGTTATAGTTTAATAAACCGCCTACTAAATCTTCGTTTAAAGTATACTTTCTTAGTACGCGCATAAATAATGACCACACTAATAAAAAGCCAACTATACGAATCATAAAGAAAGGTGTATTTAAATATCCTGATTTACCTTTAATTAATTCAGAAAATTCTGGGCTATTATGATCTGTTAAAGCTGGATTTGCCCAGTTTTGATACAGATGTCCTGTAGCTAAACCAGCGCCAACAACTGCAACTAAAATTAATCCTGCCCAAGGCAACACCGTACTAAAAGCAGAAGGCACTCTAATTAAAGAGGTAGACCAACCTGCATTCGCAACAAATTGCACGGCTATAAAAAACAAACCAGCCACACAAATGCCGGTCATGTAATAGCTATTCAACAAAAGATTTGCGAAGGTACGGTCTGCATTACCAGACATTAAACCAAATGCAACTGTTGCAATACCTAATAAAATCATGATGATCGACCAGCGTTTTGCGCTAGAAGAAAATTCATATTTCTGAGTTAAATCGAAATTTGCCATCAGTATATATTATTGTAATTTTTGTAACTCGTGAACGTATAAAACAATTTTCCATCTTTCTGCTGGACTTAATTGTGCAGCATGTGAACCCATTAAGTTCACTCCATAAGTGATGGTATGGAATATTTTGCCATCAGTTAAATCTTTCATGGCGCCCCCTCTAGAAGAAGTGCCTGTAGCATATGCTGGTGGTGGTGGAAATTTACCAGCCAACACAATCGCGCCATCTCCTTTACCTTGCATACCATGGCATTGTGTACAGAAATTGGTATATAAATTTTTTCCTTCTGTTAAAGCAGCTGTATCGTTTGCAAATGGATTAACCAACTCTTTAGAAGCAGCTTCGTAACCCGCTAAACTATTCTCGTAATGAAACTTGTTCCATCCCATTGGAATGGTTCCATCTACTGGATTTTGTGCTGCTTTGCCATCTTTAAAACTAGCAGTCGGTTGGTCTGGATTAGGTGCCAATGCACGATACATATTCGGGGCATATTCATATCCAGGGTTTCTCTTACTGTGATAGCAAGAACTTAAAGAACCAATGGTCACAAAAGTGCCAACAGCGACTATAAAAATCTTGAAACTATTCTTCATCATAGCTAATGTATTTTCTTTCATTGTGTTTGATTTCAATTGCGCCAGCTTCTTTTAAAACGGCATCAACTGAATTAATATCATTTAAACTTGCGTCAATTGCAATTACAAATCTGTCGTTAGTTGCTCTAAGATCCATTACTCTTGGTGCTCTACCTGGGAATAAGTGATTTGCATAGAAGAAGGTGAATACCATTCCGTATGCCGCAAATAAAACGGTTAATTCAAACATGACAGGAATAAAATCTGGGAATGCAAATGCTGGCTTACCACCAATATTCATAGGCCAATCTACTACCAACATATAATAAATCATTACAAAAGCGGTAATGGTTCCTGTAATACCGAAGCAGAAAGCAGCGATTGGTAACCTCGATCTTTTCACGCCTAATTTATTTTCAATTCCGTGAATTGGGAATGGTGTGAAAACATCTTCAATGGATATATTACTTTTTTGTAATTGATCTATTCCCGACATCATCACATCTGGATCGTCAAAATGTCCTAAAATATATTTTACTTTACTCATCTCTTTTATCTCGTTAATTTAGTTTTTAGCACTTGCTACTTCAATACTTCCATCGTAACCTTCAGGAAGTGCTGCGTGTCCATGCTCAATTAATTTACGTTTAGATTGTTCCGAAGAACCTTTCAATAATAATTTTACCTCTGCCATTGCAATTGCAGGTAATACCCTTAAGAACAATAAAAATAAGGTGAAGAATAATCCTAATGATCCAATGAAGATGGAAACATCAACCCAAGTTGGATAGAACATGGCCCAACTTGATGGTAAATAATCTCTGTGTAGTGAAGTTACGATAATTACGAAACGCTCAAACCACATACCAATATTTACGAAAATAGAAAGGATCCAAGTTGCGGTTACACTGGTTCTGATTTTTTTAAACCAGAATAGTTGTGGCGAAATTACGTTACAAGTAATCATAGACCAATATGCCCACCAGTATGGACCAGTAGCACGGTTAATGAATGCATATTGTTCATATTCTACACCAGAATACCAAGCAATAAAAAACTCTGTTCCATAAGCCACACCAACAATTGAACCCGTTAGAATAATAATTTTATTCATTGATTCGATATGCGCCATGGTGATGTAATTTTCAAAACCCAACACTTTTCTAGCAATTAACAATAATGTTAATACCATTGCGAAGCCTGAGAAAATTGCACCTGCCACAAAGTATGGAGGGAAAATGGTTGTGTGCCATCCAGGTATTACGGAAGTAGCAAAGTCGAATGATACAATGGTGTGTACCGATAATACTAATGGGGTAGAAACACCCGCTAAAATTAACGAGACTGTTTCGAAACGTTGCCATGTTTTTACCGAACCATTCCAACCAAATGACAGGATAGAATAAATTCTTTTTCTTAGTCCTTGTGCACGGTCTCTAATAGTTGCAATATCTGGCAATAAACCAGTGTACCAAAAAACTAAGGAAACTGAAAAATAAGTGGAGATTGCGAATACGTCCCAAACTAATGGAGAGTTAAAGTTTACCCATAAAGAACCAAATTGATTTGGCAATGGTAATGGCCAATAAGCAACCCAAGGACGACCCATATGCGCAACAATAAATGATGCCGCACAAATAACGGCAAAAATGGTCATTGCCTCTGCCGATCGGTTAATAGAGTTTCTCCAGTTTTGACGGAATAACAATAGAATAGCGGAGATTAAAGTTCCGGCGTGACCGATACCTACCCACCAAACGAAGTTGGTAATATCCCATGCCCAACCAACTGTTTTATTTAAACCCCAAGCACCTATACCATTCCAAAAGGTATAGCTTACTGCGATTATCCATAAAAGCAATCCGGCAACTGCAATACTGAATCCGATCCACCAAGCTTTGCTTGGCATTCTTTCTACTGGGGCGCAAACATCTTCAGTAATTTGACTGTAGCTGATGGCTTTACCAGTAATTAACGGTTCTCTTATTATTGATTCGCTGTGTGATGACATACGATATAAATTTTATCCTTTTAAATTATGATTCTATTGTATTTCTTACTTTGGTCATGTAACCAATTCCAGGTTGAACATTGATTTCTTCTAATACGAAATATGTTCTATCACCTTTAATTAATTTTGCTACTTCAGAATTTGGATCGTTTACGTCACCAAAAACAATTGCATTAGCAGGACAACCTTGCTGACAAGCGGTTACTACATCGCCATCTTTTAATGGACGGTGTTCGATTTTCGCTTTTAATTTTCCAGCTTGAATTCTTTGCGCACAGAATGAACATTTTTCCATTACTCCTCTAAAACGAGTGGTAACATCTGGGTTTAAAGCCAAGTAAGCTGCTTCGTTATGTAAGTAATTTGCAAAACGATCATCGTTCCAGTAGTTAAACCAGTTGAAACGACGCACTTTGTATGGACAGTTGTTTGCGCAATAACGAGTTCCTACGCAACGGTTATAAGCCATTTGATTCAAGCCTTCTGAAGAGTGCATAGTTGCTAATACAGGACAAACTGTTTCGCAAGGTGCGTGATCGCAATGTTGACATAACATTGGTTGATGAATCACTTTTACATTCTCGTAATTTTCAACTTGATTGTATTCTTTTTCTCTTGTAATTTCTTTACCTGCATTGTCTTCGAAAGTATAATAACGATCGATGCGAATCCAGTGCATTTCTCTACGACGACGCACTTCATCACGACCAACAACAGGAACGTTGTTTTCGGAATTACATGCTACCACGCAAGCGCCACAACCAGTACAAGCGTTTAAGTCGATGGTCATTGCCCAATGGTGATGACCATTCTTTTGGTACGCTGCCCATAAATCTGCATGGTGCTCGCCTTTACTTTCGGCATGTTCGCCAGATGCATGGTGCTCGCCTTCTGCAGCTGCTTCATGACCTGCATAAGCTGCTAAGGTTTTTTCTTTGATGATATCTCTACCTTCAATGGTATGATGCGTTTGTGTTTGTGCTAATTCGTAGCTGCCTTCTGCTTTTACTAATTCAATTGATGAATTGTAATTTTGAAAAGTTCCATTTACAGTAGATAAGAAAGGATACATATTTACCCCAACATTTGAACCTGCTTTACCAGCAGCTGTTCTACCATATCCAATAGCAGCAGAAACCGTGCCCATTGCTTGGCCCGGTTGCATTAATACTGGAAGCGTTACGGTATTGTTTGCAGACTTAATGGTAACCATGCTGTTTTCTGTTAAGCCCATTTCTTTTGCAAAAATTGGATTAATAGCCGCGTAGTTATCCCAAGTTACTTTCGAAACTGGATCTGGCATTTCTTGCAACCAAGGATTGTTTGCATGCTCGCCATTTCTGATCGCAGTGTTTTGGTAAATGGCCAATTCAACTGCGCTTGTATTTTTGTTTGCATTGCGAATGGTATTCGCAACTGCGCTGATGTCTTTGTTGAATGCGTATGATTTTGCAACTTGTTGGTTAATCACTACCGATCCACTTTGTAAACTTGCTTCCCAGAAATTAGTAAACGTTCCGGTATTTGCTACAGATGGATAAATATTTTTCTCCCAATATGCTTTGATATACGCTAAATAATCTGAAGGTAAATCTGCCCACATTAATAATGATTGTGCAGCTGGTCTCGAATTATATACCGGTGCAATGGTTGGCTGAACTACACTGTAAACGCCAGTTCTAGCAGAAACGTCATCCCATGATTCTAAGAAATGGGTGTTTGGTGCAATCACATCACAGCTAGCAGCTGTTTCGTTTGCTCTATCTGCAAAAGATACTTTCAATTTTACTTTTGCCATTGCATTTGTAAATGCAGTTGCTTGCGCAAAACTGTATGCAGGATTTGCACCTAAAATAAATAAGGCATCTACTTTACCCGCATTCATTTCAGCAAGTAAGTCTTGCATTTCTGCATCGTTACCTTGGTATTGATTTGATAAATTATCTAAATCGATGCTGCTACCATAGTTACCTAAAATTGCATTGATTGCATTAATAACCACTTGAACAGAAACATCATTGGAACCAGAAATTACTAAAGAGTTTCCTTTAGCAGCCCATAGTTCTTTAGCGATGGCTGTTAATTTTTTGGCGAATGGCAATTCGGTTGCCGTTACTTTTGCAGCACCTGCTAAAGTCGCAAGCTCATTGTATAAAGCAATTACAGCGCTTCCATGTTGAGAAGGCTTGATCGCAATTCTTGCATCAGCATTGGTACCAGTCATACTCAAACCTGTTTCGATTTGAATGTGACGTGACATTTTTTTATTTTCTAAACTTTTATGATTTCTTAGAGAAACATATTGCTTAGTGAATTCTACAGGAGAAATCCAAGAACCTAAAAAGTCTGCATCAAAACTTACTACTACCGCAGCTTTGTCAAACTTATAAGATGGAATACCTGCTTTATCAAAACTGTTTTTATTAGCATTAATGATACCCGAATAAGAAGTAGCATCAAAAATTACTTGTTTAACATTTGCATATTTGCTTGAAAAATCTGCAATGACAGACTTAGTAGATGGAGACAAAATAGTATCTGTTAAAATCCTAATGTTGCCGCCTTTTGTTGCGATCTCTGCTAAACTTGCTTTCACTAATTTATCTGCAGCATCCCAATTCGAATCTACTCCTTTAACAACCGGATTTTTTAACCTAGCTGTATCGTATAAATCTAAAACTGCAGCCTGCGCTTGAGCATCCGTACCACCCATAGCAATAGGATCGTTCGGGTTACCCTCTATTTTAATAGGGCGACCTTCTCTAGTTTTAACCAAAATACCTAAGCCATTATAATTGGAAGTATAATAGTTAGGAATACCCGGTACAATTTCTTCTGGCTTAATTAAGTAAGGAATTGCCTTTTGCACTGGCGCTTCGTTACAAGCCGCCAAAGCAACTGCACCCATACCAAATCCTAAAGCTTTTAGGAAATCTCTACGAGGAGTTGGAGTATTTACTTTAGACTCCGTTAATAATTCATCAATTGGAAGTTCTTCTGCAAACTCGTTGCTTTTGTGCTTTACAAAGTCGGGACTTGCATGCAATTCCTCTAAACCTTTCCAATATTTTTTTTCGTTATTTTCCATCATTTATATGACGATATTTTAAAATCTAATTTCTTATTAATAATGACACTTTACGCACTCTAAACCACCTAACATGGCAACCGTAACTTTTTTGCCTTTTTTGATATCTTCATGCGCAGCAAGAATTTTATCGTAATATGCATTGCCTTTTGAGTTAACCTCTGTAGTTCTGTGACAGTTAATACACCAGCCCATAGTAAGCGGTGAATATTGATATACTTCTGTCATTTTTTCAACTGGACCATGGCATTGCTGACAAGCCAAACCTGCAACTTTAACGTGTTGCGAGTGATTGAAATAAGCGAAGTCTGGAAGGTTATGAATTCTTACCCACTCAATTGGCTTTGTATTTTTTCCGTAAATACGCGTATCTGGATTGTAATCTAAAGCAGTATAAATCTTTTTAATTTCTGGAGAAATTTCGCCATTGTATTTTGCAGTTGCTTGTACATAATTATGGCAATTCATACAAACATTTAAAGAAGGAATACTTGCATTTTTAGATTTGAATGCACCAGAGTGACAATACTGACAATTGATTTGATTTACTCCTGCGTGTAATTCGTGAGAGAATGCAATTGGTTGAACTGGTTGGTATCCTGTATTCACATTGATACTTGCCATTTGATTCCAAGACCAAATACTAAATACAAAAATGAATAACATACCTGCATAAAATACTTTCTTCTTGTTTAATAAAACCCATTTGAAAGTTGATACTTTTTCTTTTATCGCATTAACGACCGCATCAACAACTTCGCCATTATTAATTCGAATTAATTTTTCTAAAGAATTAATTACTCTGTTTAAAACATAAACTACTAGAATTAAAACAGCAATTAATATCACCAAACCTATGATGGTATAATCATTTACCGCGCTAGCATTTGCTCCCGTTCCAGCTCCAGCTGCATCTGTTGGTGCTGCTTTTGGCTTGTCGCGTTCTGCTTTTACATAAGCAATAATACTTTTTGCATCATCATCCGAAAATTGCGGAAATGAACTCATGATAGACTGGTTGTATTCATTAAAAATTTTAACCGCAGCAGGATCGCCAGCTTTCACAAGCGACTGCGAATTTTTAATCCATTTCACCATCCAAGTTTCGTCTTGCGCTTCGATGACATCTTTTAAAGCTGGACCAATTACTTTTCTGTCAATTGCGTGACAAGAAGTACAGTTTGCCTTGTAAAGACTTTCTCCTGCTTTTAAATCTTGCGCGTTTGAAAAACTAACACAAGCGATTGCAAAAAATAGCGTAAGGATTGCTTTTAATGAGTGATTTTTTGTTAACGAGAAATTAAAACCCATATAAATTGATAATTAATATCTTATGAAAATGTTCAAGTATTTATTAAATTTTTACCTAAATAATTGCCGCTTAATTGAACCTAAAAAGCCTTATTTGGTGGCACAAAAATAGGATTTTATTTCATTTCTATTATCATTTGAAGACATTATATTTTATTTCGAACGATTCTAAATAGAATGAAAATTACTGCCTTAAAATCCAAGCAAAAATTAATGGTGCAACAATCGTAGCATCAGACTCCACTATAAATTTTGGTGTGTCGATATCTAACTTGCCCCAAGTAATTTTTTCGTTTGGAACTGCTCCAGAGTAAGAGCCGTAAGATGTAGTAGAATCAGATATTTGACAGAAATAACTCCAAAAAGGTACATCATGCCATGCTAAGTCTTGGTACATCATGGGTACTACGCAAATTGGAAAATCTCCAGCAATACCACCACCAATTTGAAAAAAACCAACGCCTTTTCCTGCCGAATTAGCTCTATACCAATCTGTTAAATACATCATGTATTCAATACCAGATTTCATAGTAGCTGGGCTCAACTCATTTTTAATACAATAGGATGCGAAAATATTACCCATGGTGGAGTCTTCCCATCCTGGACAGATAATTGGCAAATTGCGTTCTGCTGCAGCTAACATCCAAGAGTTTTTGGGGTCAATCTCGTAGTATTGCTCCATGTCTTTAGAGAGCAAGAGCTTATACATAAATTCATGTGGCAAAAATCTTTCTCCTTGTGCCTCCGCATCTTTCCACTGCTTTACTATATGCTTTTGAATTCTGCGAAACGCTTCTTCTTCAGGAATACAAGTGTCTGTCACTCTGTTATATCCTTTTTCTAACAAATCCCATTCATCTTGCGGGCTTAAATCTCTATAATTGGGAACGCGTTTATAGCTCTTGTGCGCAACCAAATTCATGATATCTTCTTCTAAATTGGCGCCGGTACAAGATATAATGTCCACTTTACCTTGACGAATCATTTCCGCTAATGAAATACCCAGTTCTGCAGTACTCATTGCGCCAGCTAAAGTGATCATCATTTTACCTCCTTCGAGTAAATGCTTTTCGTAGCCTTTTGCTGCATCAACTAAAGCCGCTGCATTAAAATGCAAATAATTTTTTTCAATAAATTGTGAAATTGGACCGCGATTTGTGCTCATAAAAGATTTAAATTAAGGCACAAAAATAGGAATATTATAGAATATAAGGGCTAAATTTTTGTTTCAATTTTAGCCAGTTCGATATAGTCTGGGCGATCTGCAGAAGTGGTGTGTTTGAATGTTTGCAAAACAGCTCCTTTAAAAAGTAAAAATACCCCTGGCATTTGAAAAGGATCTGCATTTGGTTTTTCTGGAAAATTGCCTTTTATTAAACCAGCTACTACGCCTCTTATAATTACGTTGAAACCTAGCAATTGCACAAAACTACCTCTTTGCAAACCAAATGCTTTGTACAGTTTTTTATCGGGATCGCTGATGCGGGGAAGATCTGCTATATGATATTTTTGGATTGCTGCTGCTGCTTCCAATTCGTCTACTAAATGCACTAAAATAATTTTGGTTCCTTCGGATTCGATTGCAGCCCTATTTTTTTTAATTTCTCGTAAAGCTTCTTTACAAAACGTACACCCAAAATGACGTAAAAAAATAAGCATAGTTGGTTGTTGATCAGAATAGGAAGCCAAACTTAATCCCTGATTAGTAATAATGCTATCGAGCGATTTTAATTTTCTTTCGTGCATACTATATGCACTGAGTTCGCGATTACATTGTGCATTTTCAAATGCGTAATATAAAATGAGCGCGAATGGAATTATCCATATAATATCATTCGCTAAAACATGGGCAAATAAACTAAATGGCAATTTATTTTGCCAGCAAAAATAAACGAAACCAATAGCAATGGTAGTTTTTAACAATAGCCCTAATAGTACGATGATCCAGTGTTTGAAGGGTTGTTTGCTTGCTAGTAAATATCCAAACCCAAATAAAATTTCGACCATGGCAATTCCCTGCCACATTACTAGGTAATTGGGTAACTGTAAATGCAAATTGTTGAATAATTGCTGAGGATTTAACAAAGTTGTAAAACCCCAAATCAGATTATAAATACTTGCTGCTATTAAAGTAATTTGCATCCAAGGACGCGTTACTACTAATTTCATTGTTGTAAATTATCAATAACATAACCTATTAAAGGCTTAAGTGTTTTAATTTTTTAAAAAAACACAGAAAATGTGCTTCTGCTGTTGATTATGGATGCTGTAAAACCCAAATAGCATCGGCTCTTAATTGTTGGATTAGGTTAAGCCGGTTGAGTATTGCCTTTTCCCGAACCGCTTGAAACCAGTTATGATTTGCTTCGGTTGCCATTAAAACAATTATATCGGCGCGATTTAAATAATCTGCAATTAAATCATCGTTGGGTGTGAGTGGCAACTCCTGATTAAAATCACAGATTGATTTATTGTAATATAGAAAATGATATTCCTTGAAAATTTCTTTACTGATATAATTATTGTGCGCCAACCACCAATAGCTATCTGCTAGCTACTTAAAAATAAGAAACAAAAAATACCATAAGCCTATCAAAGCGATTTCTTTTGCTTCAAAATCCATTCTGCATCATCTCTTAATTGTTGCTCTAACATAACATTATTTTTTTTTGCTTTTTCTTTTACTGAAATAAACCATGCTTCATCATTTTTTATTTCCGATATTATATCTTCCAACGCCTTTGAATAGGCTAAATTTTTACTTGCAAAATTTGGAGATAATATTTTTTCCAATTGCTCTGCAAAACCAAAAGGAAACATATGTAAATTGCGTTCCGTAACCAATAAAATTACAAAATCTGTTTTATTTACATAATCATTAATTAATGACTCTGTCACAACTACATTTTCTTTGCCACTATTATTGAACACCGAATTATTATAGTATAAAAAATGATAAGTATTAAATTGATTTGCTGGTATAAATGCATTATGAACTACCCACCAATAACTATCTGCTACAACAATAGTATTTGGCTTATATGAATCCGAAAGCTGCTTAAATACTGCTTTGGGGTAGGCCATTTTAAAACCTTTCAGCGGGAATAATAAATTTAAATCCAGCTCTAAATCATTGTCAACAAACCTAGCAGTATCGGTCAATTCGATGCCTTCATAAATTTTTTCAGGCAACTTTTTACCCATCATCATCCCCATTTTTTTTGTTAAGGAATCCATTGCTATATGCATTCCATATACAGACCAATGAATGCCATTTTTTCCAAATAATGGATATGGGGTAGTTGCTTTTAAAGCATTAAAATGGGCTAGGAAATCTATATAGTTAATCTTATTCTCTTCAAATGATTTTGTGTAGGCTTCATAATTATTTATCCCCACCTTTTTTTTGTATTGATATGGGATATACTCACTATAATAACTTGCCTTACCAGGGGCAAAAACTATGATTAATTTTTTCCCTCTTTTTTCTAACTCTGTTTGAATAAACTTAAATCTTTTCGTTCTTTCTCGAATCAATTTATCCCCAATATATTCCTTTCCATTCAATTCATTCATATATAATTCTTGAAACAGATAGTCTTCCTTTCCCACCTTGGCTTCATCTAAATACACTTCTCGAAACAAAGTGAACTGCAGTTGATTATGACTTTTCAAAAAATAAGACCTAAATGGTATTGCGTCATTAAAGTATAATGCATATTTTTCTTGAAATTCCCCATTCGTATAGCTCGCTTTTGAAAAAACAGGCTTTTCATTGGCGACAAATGATCCGTAAATTGGAAGCTCCTTTCTCTTTATGCTTTTCGAAACCACAATTGGTATTAATATAATTCCAAGAAGTATAATAAAAATTGCATTTTTTAAATAATTACTTGCCTCTTTCATCTTTTAAAATCTAAAATATATAAACGGATTAAAATCAGAACTCAAAACAAAACTCAATGAAATTAGTAGCAATGAAATAATGAGTAATGAAACCCAAAAAAATGTAACTCTAGAATAATTTCCTTCGTAAAATTTCAGTTGTGCTTTTTCAATATTTTTACTAACTGCAGCAAATGCGAAAACAAATGCGATGATCAGCATAAAGTAAAAGTAATTGCTATGGTATTCTTCAGTATTTCTATTTTCTAAGCTGAACATGCTTTTAATATAATCAATGGCATCAGTTAAAGAATTTGCTCTAAATAAAACCCAACCCAGTAAAGTAATTATATAAGTAATTAAAATACTTGGAAATTTTCCTATACGTTCATAGATCTTTAATAAAAATATCCTGTCTGCGATTAAAAATAACCCATGAAAAGCTCCCCAAATAATAAAATTCCAGGCAGCACCATGCCATAAACCAGAAACAATAAAAACAATCCATAAATTCAAATACATTCTGCTTTTAGAAAACTGATTGCCCCCTAATGGAATATATAAATAGTCGCGCATCCACCTACCCAAACTCATATGCCAACGTCGCCAAAATTCGGTAATGCTTGTGGAAGTATATGGGTTGTTAAAATTCTCGATGAATCGAAAACCCATCATTCGACCTAGTCCAATTGCCATATCTGAATAGCCTGAAAAATCAAAATATATTTGAAAGGAATAGGCAACAATTCCAACCCAAGCATTAAAAGCACTCAAAGTTCCGTCATTTATGGCAAAACTTTCATCTGCAACTTTCGCCATCACATTTGCAATTAATACCTTTTTTGACAGTCCGATAACGAATCTAAAAAAACCTAATAACTTATTGTCAATAGTGTCCTCTTTACTTCTATCATTAATTTGATCTGCAATTTCGTGAAAGCGAACAATAGGTCCCGCAATTAATTTAGGAAACAATAATATGTAGGTATAATAATCTAATACATTTTTTAATGGCTTATGTACCTTACGATACACGTCTATTGAGTAGGTGAGGGTTTCAAAAGCAAAGAAGGAAATCCCAATTGGTAAAATTACTTTCGTCCAAACAACAGATTTCACACCAAAAACGGCAAGAGCTTCATTTATGTTTTCAATAAAAAAATTAGCGTATTTAAAATAAGAAAGCAATCCAATGTTAAGTAAAAGAGAAATAACCAGAAATAGTTTTCGTCTGCGGCCTACTGAAATGTGAATTTGATTTACAATATAAAAATCAACAAAAGTTATAATTAATACTGTATAAACAAAAGTTGGGGCGCCCCATTGATAAAACAAAAAACTAAAAACTAAAATACAATAGTTTTTATGCTTTTTGTTTATTAAGAAATAAACTGTAAAAAATATTGGTAGAAATCCGAATAAAAAAAGTGCGCTGCTAAAAACCATTATAATATATTAAATTTGATTACTATGAAATTTGTTCCCAATTAATTTGATTTGACTTTTGTAAGGAAAGATAAGTTCTTAGTCTACTATTGTCGACGCTTGTTAAGTTTACGTCTGTTGCTAAAATTTCTTGCGCGGCTACCCTGGCCTCTTGTAAAATTCTTTGGTCCTTTGCAAGATCGGCAATGTGTAGGTCTAAAACTCCGCTCTGTTGGGTGCCCTGTAAATCACCAGGGCCACGTAATTGTAAATCAATTTCGGAAATTTCAAAACCATTACTGGTATTCACCATGGTTTGTAGCCTGGTTTTTCCATCGTTAGATAATTTATTACCCGACATTAAAATGCAATAAGATTTTTCGGACCCTCTGCCCACTCTGCCTCTTAATTGATGGAGTTGAGATAAACCAAATCGTTCCGCATTTTCAATGACCATGATGGAAGCATTCGGAACGTTCACTCCTACTTCTATCACCGTTGTGGCCACCATTATTTGGGTTTCTCCTTTTACAAATCGTTGCATTTCAAATTCTTTGTCGGCAGGTTTCATTTGGCCATGCACTACAGACACTTTATACTTGGGCAATGGAAATGCCCGTATTATACTTTCGTAGCCTTCCGTTAAATTTAATAAATCTAATTTTTCCGATTCTTTTATTAAGGGATACACTACATAAACTTGTCTGCCCTTTTCAATTTCTTTCGCAATAAATGCATTGAGTCTTAGCCGTTGAGATTCGTTCTGGTGTACCGTTTCAATCGGCACTCTTCCTGCAGGTAATTCATCAATTACCGACACATCTAAATCTCCGTAGAGTGTCATGGCCAGTGTTCTTGGAATTGGCGTTGCTGTCATGACTAACACATGCGGCGCTTGCGTATTTTTTTGCCAAAGTTTTGCCCTTTGCGCTACCCCAAATCGATGTTGCTCATCAATAACTACCATGCCTAAATTTTTAAATTGAACGGTCTCTTCAATTAATGCATGCGTTCCTACCACAATATTACATTCACCCGAAATTAATTCGGCTAATATTTCTTTACGCGCTTTTGATTTGGCAGAACCTGTTAAAACTTTAATATTTACCGGTAAACCGCAGAGCAATTCTTTAAGCGATTGAAAATGTTGTTGGGCTAAAATTTCGGTAGGCGCCATCAAGCAAGTTTGAAATCCGTTGTCTATTGCCAACAACATGGTTAACAGTGCAACCATGGTTTTCCCGCTGCCCACGTCTCCTTGCAATAGCCTGTTCATCTGCATTCCAGAAACAGTATCTGCTCTAATTTCCTTTACAACTCTTTTTTGTGCGCCCGTTAATTCGAATGGTATTTTTTCTTTATAAAACTGATTAAATAAATCGCCAACTTTATTTAAAATAAAACCATGAGATTTTAATTTTCTGTTTGAATTAATTTTTAATAGCTTTATTTGAATTAAAAAAAGCTCTTCAAATTTTAACCTAGCGGTTGCACGCTGTAATTTTTTTGCGTCTGTTGGAAAATGAATTTCTGCAATGGCTTCTGCACGAGAAAGCATTTGATATTTTAACAAAATGCTTTCTGGTAAATTCTCTTTAATTTCTTTTAAAGCAAGGGTTAACAATTGCTTCTGAATTTTTAAAAAACCTTTGCTATCTAAATAAAATGACTTTAATTTTTCTGTTGTATTGTATACTGGCTGTAATGCGGTCGCTACTGTTTGATCGTGGTTAGCAACTGTTTCTATTTCCGGGTGAACAATGTTCGCTTTAGCACCGAAGTAAGTTGGCTTACCAAACACCACATAACTTGTACCAATAATTAAGCTTTTGTCGGCCCATTTTAAACTCTGAAACCAAACACATTCGATCATTCCGGTGGCATCTTCGAATTGTGCCACCAATCTTTTTCCTTGCCTTTCGCCAACTACTTGCTTGTTTGTTAATTTGCCAACAAACTGAATAAAAGGTAAGTCGGAGGTAACTTCTTTTATCTGATAGTACTTTGTGCGATCTATATATCGAAATGGGTAATGAAACAATAGGTCTTGAAAAGTAAAAATGCCCAACTCTTTTTTTAGCACATCGGCTTTAGTTGGACCAATTCCTTTCAAAAATTCGATTGGTGTTTCAAAAAAATTACTCATTGTTTAAAAATAGAAATAAATCTCAAAGACACGAAAATATATTTCTATTTTGCAGGCTGAAAAATTATATGTCGAAAATTAAACAATTCTTGCCCATTATATTGCTCATTGCATTAGCATTGATTTGGGGTAGCTCATTTATTTTAATGAAGAATGCCTTAAAGGTTTATAGCGCTTCACAAGTGGCCACTATGCGTATGTTTTTTTCTTTTCTCTTCCTATTGCCGCTAACCATTCGGAATTTTCATAAAGTTCCAGTAAAATTTTTACTCCTAATTACGCTGGTGGGTTTATTAGGAAATGGTCTTCCGGCCATCCTATTTGCAAATGCACAAACAAAACTTTCGAGTTCTACTGCAGGAGTCCTTAACTCTCTTACACCGCTGTTTACCTTAATTATTGGCGTAGCATTTTTCAAACAATATTTTTCTTCTGCAAAAATTACAGGCATTGTAATCGGATTGATTGGCGCAATCGTATTAATTGTTTTCAAAGCAAATGGAAGCATTGAAACAAATTATCAATATGGTTCTTATATTTTTTTAGCAACACTCTGTTATGCTTGGAGCGTAAATCTCATTAAAAATTATTTACACGAGCTACCTGCTATTGCTATTTCTGCTATGGCGCTTTTATTTATTGGACCGGCATATGGATACTATTTATTCGCGCATACCGATTTTATATACACAACAATGCACGATGCTGGTGCAGGCCAAGCATTAGGATTTATTTTATTGCTGGCATTATTTGGTACTGCCATTGCGCTGGTGCTATTTAATAAACTTGTGCAAATTACCACCCCAGTTTACGCAGCATCGGTAACCTATCTAATCCCTATAGTCGCGCTGTTTTGGGGCTTTATAGATGGAGAGCCAATTAGTTACATTCAACTCATCGGTCTTGTTGGTATATTGCTTGGCGTCTATTTAGCAAATAAAAATTACACCAAATCTTAATTACATTTTTCTTAAGAATTCGGACCACAATTGATGATAAGCGAGTGCCGCTTTTGAATAAGTAGAATAAGAAACCAATGGCGCTTCGTATAGGCCCATTCGCTCTACATCTGTTGAGTATGGAATAGCAGCCTTAAAGAATCTCTTTTTGTTTTCGAACTCAGAAACAATATCGATGTGCATTTTTTTTCTAGCATCGTACATAGAAAAGAATGGTAGAATTTTATGCTTGTCTAAATTGTTCTGTTCAAAAAATTCAATAATCATATCGTAACTACGTACCGAAAGGGTAGTAGGAATCATCGGCATTAAAATATAATCTGCTGCATGAAAAATATTTTCGGATAACAAAGAAATACCTGGAGGCGCGTCGATAAATAAATTATCGTAAGTGCCTGCTAAATCTTTGATAGATTCTGCCAATTTCTTTTTAGCATTTTTACCTTCATCTAAATGAAAATCCATATTTCTAATGGAAAGGTCGGCCGGTATTAAATCTAAATTTTCGTATTCGGTTTCTTTAACTGCAGCTAAGATTTCAGAGCCTTTACCAACAAGCGTTTTAGCGCCGCCTTTAAACTTTGGTTTTACGCGATAGTAAAAAGAAGTAGAGCCCTGTGGGTCTAAATCCCACAATAAAGTGTTTTCGCCTTCTGAAGCAGCAATTGCTGCCAAATTTACTGCGGCTGCGGTTTTGCCCACACCGCCTTTTAAATTATAAACTGCTATCGTAATCATGGATTAAATATATAAAAAAAATTATTTTTCGCACCTTTACTTTAAATCTTAGCTATTATCAACAATGAAAATAAAAAACATTTGTGATTTTTTAGAATCTTATGCGCCCTTGGCTTATCAAGAAGATTATGATAACTCAGGACTGATAGTCGGTAATCCGGAAATGGAGCTTACCAAAGGGCTGGTTTGCTTAGACTGTACCGAAGCAGTGGTGAATGAAGCTATTGAAACTGGTGCAAATATTATTATTGCACACCACCCCATTGTTTTCAGCGGAATCAAACAATTTCAAGGCAAAACCTATGTCGAAAGAGTGGTCATGAAAGCCATTCAACACCAAATTGCCATATATGCCATACATACCAATCTAGATAACGTCAAATTAGGCGTAAATAAAACCATTGCAGATAAGCTTGGCTTAGTTAACTCTGAAATTTTATCACCTAAAGAAGGCACGCTTCGAAAATTACAATGTTATTGTCCGAACGAGCAGGTTGGCGTGCTGAGAGATGCCCTGTTTGCCGCTGGCGCAGGAAATATAGGCAACTATGCAGAATGTAGCTTTGTGAGTACTGGCGAAGGCACATTTAAACCAGGCCACAAAAGCAAAGCCTATATCGGCGAAAAGGGAATTAGGCATTACGAGCTCGAAACCTGCATCGAGGTGATTTTTCCGCAACACCTGCAAGCCGACATTATTAAAAACATGATGGATCACCATCCTTACGAAGAGGTTGCTTATCAAGTTTTTCAAATTGATAATCCAAATCAAGCGATAGGAGCTGGAATGATTGGTATTTGGGAAGCATCTGGCGATTTAAATGCTTTTTTAGCTCTCTGTAAAAAACAATTTAACACAGGAGTGATTAAACATACAGCAGACTTAGGAAAATCCATCCATAAAGTGGCTATTTGTGGTGGTTCTGGTAGTTTTTTAACCAAAAATGCGATTAAACAGGGAGCAGATGTGTTATTGACCTCAGATTTTAAGTACCACCAATTCTTTGATGCAGAGGCTAAAATCGTATTAATTGACATTGGACACTATGAAAGTGAGCAGTTTACGATGGATCTCTTATTAGAAATAATTCGAAATAAATTTCCTACATTTGCACTCTCCTTAACTAAAATTAATACTAACCCAGTATTCTACTATTAAAAGGCAGATTATTAAAGAAAGATGGAAGCAACAATAGAACAAAAATTAAAGGCTTTATACGAACTGCAAACAATTCATTCTGAAATTGACAAGATTCGCATTGTAAGAGGTGAACTTCCAATGGAAGTTGCCGATCTGGAAGATGACGTTGCGGGTTTAGAAACTCGTATTCATAAAATCAAAGAAGAGATTAACGAACTAGAAGACGAAATCGTTAATCGTAAAAATACCATGAAACAAGCGGCAGCTGCAATTAAGAAATATGAAGAGCAGCAAAACAATGTTAAAAATAATCGTGAATACGAAGCGCTTTCAAAAGAAATTGAAATTCAAGGCTTAGACATTCTAGTTTCTGAGAAAAAAATTAAAGAATATACTTTTGAAATTGGCAACAAAACAAGAGTATTAGAAGTTGCAGAAGCTTCCTTAGTAGAAAGACATAAAGATTTAGATCTTAAAAAATCTGAACTAGACGTGATTACTAAAGAAACAGAAAAAGAGGAAGATGCTGTCATGAAAAAAGCAGCTAAAGCAGAGAAGTTAATCGAAGAGCGTTTGTTAATTGCTTATGAAAGATTAAGAACAAATGCAAAAAATGGATTAGCGGTCGTGACCGTTTCTAGAGATTCTTGTTCGGGCTGTTTTAACAAAATTCCACCTCAAAGACAATCAGATATCAGACAAGGAAAGAAAATTATTGTTTGTGAGCATTGCGGTAGAATACTTGTAGACGATAGATTTGTAAAAGCAGAAGCTTAATTTTATAGAATATTCATCAAAATAGAAAAACGATTCCTATCTTCATGGAGTCGTTTTTTTTATGTCAAAATTCCGCCTTCTATTACTTTTTTCTTTGTCATTTTTCAGTCGAACTGCAAATGCGAATTTTGTATTCAACGAAAACTGTATCAAGGCCTATAAAAATATTTTATCCTTAAAGTTTAATGAAGGAGCCTTGCAAATTGCGCAAGAGAAAAAAACAAACCCTAATAACAAAATCCCCGTTTTACTAGAAAATTATATCGATTTTTTAAAAGTTTTAACTACGGAGAATAATGCAAGTTTTGAAAATTTTAAATCAAATAAATCGGCGCGCATTTCCATTATCGAAGACGACGACAAACGCTCTCCTTGGTATTTATATGCTGCAGCTGAAATTAATCTACAAAGTTGTATTAATAGATTTAAGTACTTAGAATTTGTAAGCGGCGCATATGAACTGCAAAAGGCCTATAAATTATTAGAAGAGAACCAGAAAAAATTTCCTGAGTTTCTTCCAAATAAAAAAAGTTTAGCCCTGCTCTATGGTCTAATTGGATTAGTTCCTGAACAATATAAATGGGCGCTATCTTCGATTGGTCTTAAAGGAAATACAGAACAAGGAGCGGCAATGCTCGAAGACTTAACACAAAAATTACCTAAATCAAACTACGCTTACTTTTATGATGAATCGGCATTTTTTCTCAGCTTTATTTATTTAAGCAAAGAAGGTGATCCTGCGATTTACGATAAAGTGAAATTAGTTTGTGATGCAGTACCAAAAACAAATTTATTAGGCGTTTATGTTAAAGCGCTTGCTGCAAGTAAAACTGGACATACAGATGATGCCATTGAGATTTTAATGGAACGGCCCAAAACGCCTAATTACGGAGCTTTCTATCACCTCGATTATTTGTTGGGGCTTTGCAAACTCAATCGATTTGATAACGATGCAGTTGTTTATTTTGAAAATTATTTAAAAAATTACACTGGCAATTTTAATATTAAAGATGCTTATTTAAAAATTGCATGGTTTTATTTATTGCGCGGAAATATCGATAAATACAACGCCTATATTGCGCTTTGCAAGATTAGAGGTAAGACAATTTCTGAAAAAGATAAAGATGCGCAAAATTTTATGCTTGCAAATTTATCCACCCGATATTGCTTTGTTAAAAGCACGATTGTATTTTGATGGCGGTTATTATGACAAAGCAGTGTTTGCATTAAAAGATAAAAAAGTAAGCAGTTTTTCGTTAACAAAAGAGAAGTTAGAATACTTTTATCGTATGGGCAGAATATGCCATCAACAAAATAAAATAGACCAAGCAATCGTGTTCTATACAGCTACCATTAGCACCGGCATCGGACTTCCATATTATTTTGCAGCAAACGCCGCTTTACAATTAGGCTATATTTATGAGCTTAAAAAAAATTATGCAAAAGCCAGCTATTACTACAAACGTTGCGATCAGATGAAAAACGAAGAGTATAAAAATAGCATAGAAACAAAAGCAAAAGCTGGCTTAAGAAGAATTGCTAAACTTTAGCTTGAGCTTGAGCGGCTCTTTCCGCGTTTTTTCGATTCACAATTTTACTCAGCCTATACACCATTAAAATATTAATTGCAGACAGCACTAATATTAAATAGCCTAAAATATTATAATTTTCGATAGGGCTAGTTTTAGTTTGTTGCACGACAACCATGCCGCCAATGGCTGCAGCTATGCCTCCGGCAAATTGTTGTAAAGAAGAATTGACACTCATGAATGCACCTCTATCTTGCATTTCTGGTAATGCAGAATTTAAAGCCATAGCCGGAATCATTCTGCTCATAATGCCAATCATCATGGCTACATTCATGATCAGAATAAAATAAAATGGAACAGCAGACATATTCGTATATATCACAACTACTGTTGCCATCCAAATACTTGCGTAAGTAAACACTTTTAATTTTTCGAAGCGGTCGCTTAACCTGCCAATTAAAGGCATAATAATTAATGAGCTTAGCCCACCAACCATAAACATAATGGGCAATTGGTTAGGGCTCACCTTTAAATTATTAATCGCAAATGCGCTTCCCCATGGCATCATCATAAAACCACCAAGCGACAATAATGCGGTGGTTAAAAATCCAACGCGGTATTCTCTTTTGGCAATAGTATGCCATAAATGAAGAAAGGCGTTTTTATCTGATTTAATTAAAAGATGTTTATTAATTGGCTGGAGTTTCCAAGCAATGAACAACCAAACAATAACCGCAAAAATTACAATCATCATAAATGGCGCTTCCCAATTCCAATAGTTTGCTATGTATAAACTAATTGGAATACCTAACACTTGACTAGCGCCAAAACCCATTTGCAAATAGCCCATCACCCTTCCTCTTTTTTGAATAGGAAATAAATCGGCCACAATGGCTAGCGAAATAGATCCGATTACCCCACCAAATAAACCGGTTACTATTCTTGCCGTAATTAACATGCTGTAGTTTGTCGCTAAGCTGCACATTAAAGTACCTATGATAAAACCGATATAGAAAAATAATAATAATTTTTTTCTATCGAATTTATCGGCAAAGCCTGCTGTTAAAAAGCCTGCAATAGCGGCACTAAAAGCGTAACTCGAAACAGCAAAACCAAATTGCGAAGTAGTTAAATCCATCGATTTCATCAGCATATCTCCAAGTGGAGACATAACCATAAAATCAAGCACAACCGTAAACTGCGTAAGTGCAAGTATAACGATAGTGATCACTTGATATTTATTAAATTTTTCTACTACAGGCGGGTGTGGAGTCATGCTTTTTATCTAAGCCGCAAATATGCTAAAAATTAGGCGGTATTATTTTTTTGATACTATAAAGCGTCGAATGTGCCCTGAGCAAGACCACTAGCGTCGCTAATTTGATAAAAATAATGCCCAGTGGCTAAGTGTATTGGAAAGGAAATAGTGCTGCTTGTAGGAAATGCTTTTTGTGTTGCTATAAGTTTTCCTACTTGATCGAAGATTCGTAAAGTTACTTGGCCAGTTAAAGTACTGCTTTCGAAATTTAAAATTTGGGCTACCGGATTTGGGTACTGTTTAATAGTAAGCACCCTGTTATTTTCAATACCCGTTGTACTACCGGTAGTAAAATAAAGTGCAGTGGCATTGAGCCCCGAAATACCGTTTACTTCCGTCGCAACTCTCCAATAATATTTTCTGTTTGTTAATGAAAAGTTAAAATTTAAAAAAGTATCGATAATGCCTGCAGAATCTAATTTAATGGCCGATGTAGTAAATGCCGGCGTGGTGGATACTTGTATACGATAAGCATTTGCTTGTGCAACTTTTCGCCATTCAAAATGTGTTTGCGTAGACATTCCAATTGATGCATTTGCTGGCAATAATAATTGAGGTGCGTCAAGGCCAGTATAAATAACCCTTGTGTCGCTAGCAGGACTTTTAAAGCCCCCATTATTAGCATACATTCTCCAATAATATTTTACTTTTCCAACGGCTAACTCGCTAATAGCAATACTTAAGGCCGCGGTTGATTTTCTTAAAACAATATTTTGAAATAAGCTATCACTTGCAAATTCTAAATTGTAAATTAATGCGCCGGGGACTGCTTTCCATTTAAAAAGAAAATTACTGCTGATGCCAGCTAAATTATTTAAAGGCTGAATAATTTCTGGAACAGAATCTATTGTTGTGGGGTCTACTATTCCTCTTGTAACAAACATCTCAATTTTTTGTAATGGACTATCGTTTGCATCTCTTGCAGAAGAAACTATATTATCAACGAATGATAAACCCGCAACTACTTTTCCATAGGCAGTATAATTATTATCTAAACTTGTTGCCGCTGCAACGCAAATAAAAAATTGAGAGTTTGCAGAATTAATATTATTATCTCTGGCAGCAGATAAGACCCCGCGCTGATGAGAGATGGGATTGAACTCTGCAGGGATATCGGTTTGATTGGTATTTCCCATTCCCCAGGTACTTTTTGGACCATGCCTAGAATTTGGATCACCACCTTGAATGACAAAACCAGGAACGACCCGATGAAAGGCAGTCGTATCAAAAAAATGGGCCGCAACTAAACTGTCGAAATTTCGAACATGCTTAGGTGCAATGCTTGGATACATTTCCACTTCTACAGTTCCTATTTTTGTTCCTGCTCTATAAGTATCAATTAAATAATGTGGTTTACCTTGGTAAGCGCCAATTTGCGCAATACCAATAATACTATAAAAAAACAGGGCACTCAATAGCAGAATTTTTCGCATCGCAAATTTTTAAAATTCGTTTTTAAACATCATACTTTCTACTGGCTTTACTGTTTTGCCATTGTATTTTGCATTGCCTTTGGAATTGTACATTACTTCTACTTCGCCTTCTACAACAAAATAAATTAATTGTCCAATGGGCATACCGTGATATATGCGTACAGGTTGCGTACTAGAAATTTCTAATGTCCAAGTATTACAAAAGCCTACGTCTCCTTTACCAGCAGTGGCATGAATGTCGATGCCTAATCTGCCTGTACTCGATTTGCCTTCTAAAAATGGAACATGCGCATGTGTTTCGGTATATTCTAAGGTTACGCCCAAATACAGTGTATTGGGTTGTAAAACAAAACCCTCCGGTGGAATTTCAAAATGCTCAATGGTATTGTGTTTTTTAGCATCTAATACCCTGTCTTTATAAACTGCTAGGTATTTACCCAAATGCACATCGTACGAATTGGTGCCTAAACATTTTTGATCATATGGCTCAATTACGATTGTGCCCTTTTCTATTTCTTCTAAAATTCTTTTATCCGATAAAATCATCGCGCGTTTATTTACTTTTGTCTAAATTAATAATTTTTTCTAAAATTCTGATTCGAAATTATGCCAATCGTTTGGTCAAAAAACTTAGCTGAAAAGGGTAAAATAGCCATTTGGGAGATTTCCGAATCGGATGAGGAGCTATATAGCATGCTGCAACTCGACGAAAATGAACAGCAGCATTTTCAAACACTTAGCAAAGCGCGTCAAAAACAATGGCTTGGCAGTCGGGTATTGTTACGCACCTTATTGCAAACCGAACAACATATCGAATTAACTATAGACGAACATCGCAAACCTTTTTTAAATAATTTTCCTTTTGAAATCGCCATTTCGCACGCCAATCATTTGGCTGCTGTCTTAATTTATGAGGGGAAAAAAGTAGGTGTTGATATTGAAAAAATTTCGGAGCGTATTCTTAAAATTAAAAATAAATTTTTAAGCTCCGAAGAATTAAACTTTATATCAGCATCAAACGAACTCGAGCAATTACATGTTTGTTGGGGAGCCAAAGAATCTCTTTTTAAATTATACGGAAAAGGTAGTTTGCCTTTTATTGATGGTATTAGAATTGCTGCTTTTGAATATGGTAAAACAGCCGAAATAGCTGCTAGTATTAATCTTCCAGCCTATCATGCAAATTTTAATGTGCAATATTTAAAATACGAAGATTTTATGCTGACTTGGGTGATAGCCTAAATTTTTATTTCAAAACTACTAAACCCAATTCTTTTTCAATGAACTTGATTTGTTCGCGCATGGCCATATGGGTTTGCAGATACATGGTAGTTTCTTCTTCCGATAAGTTTTCTTTTAGGCGCTCACCAATTTCAAAAAATAACTTTTTTGATTTATTTAATCGTAAATGATTAAGGGCACTTTTTACCACTTTTTCTAAAATTTTTTCTTCTTGTGGAATAAAAATATCGTGTTCTTTCCATCGTTCACTTAAATTATGTGGCGATGATAATAATACAGCGGCAAGTGTTGCGGTAATTTGATTTGAATGATTACTAAAGAAAGTTTGTGATGGTGCGATTCGGTTAGCTACGGCTTGTTGAATAATCCCTAGCATTTGCACATATGGCTCGTTGACAAAGCTGAGTTGCTCCTGTTCAATCACTTGCAATATATATTCTGCCACGCTAAACGATACAGGCGCTCCCGTTTCGTCTGCTAACGTAATTTTTTGCTCGGCATAATTCACTAAAATTCTAATGATTTCTTTTTCCTGTGAATCATTTGGCCTATTTTCTATTGCATCAGGTGACGCATAAATATCGTTTTCAATACCAATTGTGCTAAGCTCTTCTTGGTTGTTTGCTTTTTTAACTTTCTTTAAACTAAATTTATTTAATTCGGAAAGCAATAAGCGCTCGTCCATATCCATCAACTTGCTACACTCTTTAATAAATAGGGAAGCTTTTATAGCATCTGGAATTTTTGAAATACTTTCAACAATATCTCTAATTAAATCTGCTTTTTTAATTGGGTCGTTATGGATATCTGCTAATAATAAATTTGTTTTGAAAACAATAAAGTCGGACTGCGTTTTTAAAACATATTCTTGAAATGCATTTCCGCCAACTTCGCGAACATAAGAATCTGGATCATGCCCATCTGGGAATAAAACAATTTTTACATTTAAGCCCTCTTCTAAAATCATATCAATTCCTCTTAAAGAAGCTTTGATACCTGCAGCGTCTCCATCGTAGAGGATGGTAATGTTTTTGGTGAACCTTGCAATTAACCTAATTTGTTCGGTGGTTAAAGAAGTACCAGAAGATGCGACTACGTTTTCGATACCCGATTGATGCAAAGAAACAACATCGGTATATCCTTCTACTAAAAAACAATTATCAAATTCTCGAATCGCTTTTTTGGCAAAATAAATTCCATAAAGCACATGGCTCTTGTGGTATATTTCACTTTCTGGCGAATTAACATATTTTGGACTATTCGGATTTGTTGCTAAAATTCTTCCACCAAAAGCAATTACTCTTCCGGTAATATTGTGAATGGGAAACATGACTCTATTTCGAAAACGATCGTAAACAGATTTTTTTTCTTCGTTGAAAATACTGAGCCCTGTTTCGATTAAATAGCGTTCGTCGAAGCCTTCTTTTTTTGCCGCATCCGTTAAGCCAGACCATTCTTGAGGGCTAAATCCTAATTCAAATTTCTTAACAATATCTTCTCTAAAAGCGCGCTCTTTAAAATAAGTTAAACCAACTGTTTGGCCATAAGCTGTATTCCAAAGTGTTTCTGCAAAAAATTTCTTTGCAAAATCAGAAGTCAACATTAAACTTTCGCGGTGATTATATTTTTCTCTGTCAAGGTCCGAAATGGTTTCATCTTCCTCGATAGCGATATTGTATTTTTTAGCTAACTGTCTTAATGCATCTGGATAGGTTAGTTTTTCATGCTCCATGATAAAATTAACCGAGTTGCCCGCTTTGCCGCATCCAAAACACTTATAAATACCCTTCGTTGGCGATACGGTGAATGAAGGAGTTTTTTCGTTATGGAATGGGCAATTACCTAATAAGTTCGCACCACGCTTTTTTAAATTCACAAAATCGCCAACCACCTCTTCGATAGCCGCTATTTCAAAAATTTTATCAATGGTTTCTTTGCGAATCATTAGTTAAAGTTATAATGTTTAATGTCAAAGGTACAGATTTCTCTTTTTTTAAATGGTATATCCCAGTCTCCATCATAAGAAATATGGGTGGGAACCAGCGTTTCTTCGTTTAAATAACTCAATTCAATGTTCATTTTTACATGAAAATCGAAAGGAATAGAAGCGTATGCCATGTCGATATATCTCCCTAAAATTTTCATGTTTTTAGCATCAAAAATAGTGGTGAGTTCTTTAATCATCGTGTCGTCTTTGTTCCACCAACTAATGCCCTCTTTTAATTTACATTTGAAATAATAAACCGGTATATCTCCTTGGTAAGTAGCATAATAAAAGCTGTACTGGTAATACTTTGCTAGCTCGGGACTAAAAATGGCTGTTTTGTCACTTATCAGCGGCACGCCTTTTATGGGCTTACCTGGTGTAAATAGTAAAGTTTTTAATTTTTCTTTATACGCTTCTTCAGCCGTTTCTTTTTTGCTTACTTTTTTATCTGCTAAAAAATCGGTGTTTTTTTCATTCATAAAAATATAAGAAAACATGCTAACGGTAAATAAATCAAAATCGCCATTATATTTTGTTACTCTTCCGCTATCTTTTTTTTCAATGAACTCTTGATGATATCGAAGCCCTTCGTTCACATGTTTTATTTTTCGATAAATTTTTCCTGTTTGTTTTTGTGTCTCATCATAAGTCTTAATTTTATTTTCCGCAATAAAAGTATATTTCTTTAAAGCTTTAAATGCTTCATAAAATAAAGTGTCTTGAAGCATTACGGAAGTAAAATCGTTGATGCTTAATCCCCTTTTGGCAGTAATTGCCATAGCCGAATCAATATTAACAGAACGCAAGGTGTCTGAAAAAATTTGCTTCTTACTTTGTGCCAGCACAAAAGTATTTTGTAAAATAAAAAATAAAAAAAATAGTTTTTTCAAATTTATAATTGGCTGTAAACAACAAATTCTTGCTTAGGGCAAGAATTTGTTGTTGGAAATACTTTCCTATAATTACATTGTTTTTAATTCTGCCACTAAAGCTGTTAAAGCTTTTTTTGCATCTCCAAAAAACATACTTGTTTTTGGATCGTAAAACAATAAGTTCTCAATGCCAGCATATCCAGCACTCATAGAGCGTTTGTTTACAATAATATGCTTCGCTTTTTCTACATCTAAAATGGGCATACCATAAATTGGTGAACTTGGATCTGTTTTAGCTGCAGGATTTACCACATCATTTGCGCCAACAACCAGCACCACATCCGTTTGTTCAAATTCTGAATTGATTTCGTCCATCTCCACCATTTTACCATAATCAACATTTGATTCGGCTAATAAAACATTCATATGACCTGGCATACGACCCGCAACCGGATGAATGGCGTACTTCACTTCCACGCCGCGCTCTTCTAATAATAATTCTAACTCATGAATAATATGTTGTGCTTGCGCAACTGCTAAACCATAGCCAGGCACAATCACTACACGCTTAGAATAATTCATTAATACCGCCACATCGGTTGTTGATATATCTTTAATGGAACCCGCTACTTCGGCTCCATCTGCAGCAGCAGTAGTGCCTCCAAAGGATCCAAAAATTACACTAAACAAAGAACGGTTCATGGCTTTACACATTACAATGGTTAATAATGTTCCGGCAGATCCTACTAAAATACCACCTGTTAACATTACTTTATTGTCGTATAAAAATCCACCGAAAGCAGCAGCTAAACCTGTAAAAGAATTCAATAATGAAATAACAACCGGCATATCTGCTCCGCCAATTGGAATCACAAATAATATTCCGTAAAACAATGCAGCCGCAAATAATAAATATAACATTGTACTGCTATCTGTTCCGCTTACTACAACATAAGCTGCAAAAGCAAATAAAGCAAACATCACAATGGTGTTGATAATATTGTATTTTGGCAAACGAATTGGTTTTGCCATGGCGCCATTTAATTTAAGGTAGGCAATAATACTACCCGAAAAAGAAACGCTACCAATAATCATACCCGCTAAAACTGTTATCATAGTGGAGGTTTGACCTACGCTATGGTGAAATTCCATTAAACCAATTAAAGCCGCACAAGCACCGCCCATACCATTAAACATCGATACCAATTCTGGCATTTTTGTCATTTGAACTTTTTTAGCCGTTAACCAGCCAATAATGGTGCCGGTTGCAATACCAGCAAATATTAAAATCATTTTAATATTATCACGAGAAGTAAGTCCTTCTTTTGAATAAAGAAAAATGGTGCCGATAATAGCAATCGTCATACCTGCCGCCGCAATTAAATTTCCTTGTCTTGCTTTTTTAGGATTACTCATCATTTTTAATCCAATAATAAAAGTAATGGATGCGATGAGGTAAGCTATTTCTAATATATATTGTGTCATCATAATTTTCTTTGAGATTTATTTCTTTTTAAACATATCAAGCATTCTGTCGGTTACTACAAAACCTCCAACTACATTTAAGGTTCCAAGTATAACGGCAACCGTTCCAAGTGTTAAGGAAACATAATTACTTGCGTCGGTATCTAGCATCACAATAATTGCGCCTACAACCACCACGCCGTGAATTGCATTCGCGCCAGACATAAGCGGGGTGTGTAATACAGAAGGCACATGCCCAATTACTTCAACGCCAACAAAAACGGCTAATATGATAAAATAAATCATCTCTCGATGCGTACTAATAAATGATAATATCTGTTCCATGATTATTTTTTATTTAAGAATTGATGGATGAACGGGTGTTCCGTTATGAACAATTAATGAACCTTTGGTAATGTCTTCTGCTAAATCCCAATTAAATTTTTCGTGAGTAGCTAAATGCACTAAAAGCGTTTGGATATTTTTAGCATAAAGTTCACTTGCGTTCATTGGCAATAAACTTGGAATATTACTTTCACCAATTATGGTTACGCCATTTTTCTGAATTGTTTTATTGATTTCGCTTCCGATTACGTTGCCGCCTTGTTCAACAGCCATATCTAAAATTACCGAACCAAATTTCATGCTTGCAACCATTTCTTCGGTAACCAATACCGGCGCTTTTTTCCCGGGTATTAAGGCAGTTGTAATTACAATGTCGGCTTCTTTAATGTGTTTCGAAACAAGCTCTTGTTGCATTTTCAAAAACTCATCTGAAACACCTTTAACATAACCGCCTTCCATTTTTATACTATCATCGCTTTTTACTTCAATGAATTTACCGCCTAATGAGGCAACTTGTTCTTTTGTTTCTGGGCGAATATCACTTACTTCTACAACTGCGCCTAACCTTTTAGCAGTTGCAATTGCCTGCAATCCTGCAACACCTGCTCCAAAAATTAACACTTTAGCAGGGCGAATGGTACCCGCGGCTGTAGTCATCATGGGTAAAATTTTACCCATTTCGTTGGCAGCCATTAAAACGGCTTTATAGCCTGCTAAGTTTGCTTGAGAACTTAAGGCGTCCATTTTTTGAGCACGAGAAATACGCGGTACGGCATCCATCGAAAATGCAGAAATACCTGCACTTGCACAGGATTCAACTAATGTTGGATTAGTAGCTGCCCACATAAAAGAAATTAAAACTGCTTCTTTTTTCATGCTCGCAATTTCTGCAGCATTTGGTGCATTCACTTTTAAGATCACATCTGCATCCGCATATATTTTTTGTGTATCTGCTAGGATACTTGCTCCAGCTGCTTGATAGCTTGCATCATCAAAATAAGATTTTAAACCAGCTCCGGTTTCTACGCAAACTTCGTAGCCTGCTGTTGTTAATTGTTTCACCACCGAGGGTGTTAAAGCCACACGATTTTCGCGCTCTTTATTTTCTTTGGGTACACAGATTTTCAAAACGTATCGAATTAATTATGGTTAAATATACTATGCCTACACATAAGTATCAATTTTTATTTCTTTTAAAATTCCATCAAATAAGCCTTAATGAACGGGTTCAATTCTCCATCTAAAACCCCCTGTGCATTAGAGGTTTCCATGTTTGTTCTCAGGTCTTTTACTAATTTATAAGGATGAAGTACATAGTTCCTAATTTGAGATCCCCATTCGATCTTCTTTTTAGTGCTTTCTACGGCTTGTTTGGCTTCGTTTTTCTTGCGCAATTCCAATTCGTATAATTGGGATTTTAACATTTTTAATGCTTTTTCTTTGTTTTGATTTTGCGAACGCTCTTGTTGACATTCTATGATGATGCCAGAAGGTGCATGTTTTAAACGAACGGCTGTTTCTACTTTATTTACATTTTGTCCGCCTTTACCACCGGCTCTAAAAGTATCCCAACTTACATCTGCTAAATTGATATCAATTTGAATCGAATCATCTACCAAAGGATATACATACACCGAAGCAAAAGAAGTGTGTCTGCGCGCATTCGAATCGAAGGGCGAAATTCTAACCAATCGATGTACACCTGATTCACCTTTTAAATAACCGTAAGTAAATGCGCCTTCAAACTCTAAGGTGCAAGATTTAATACCTGCGCCTTCTCCGGCTTGGTAATCTATTTCTTTTACTTGATACCCATTTTTTTCGCCCCACATAATATACATACGCATGAGCATTGCTGCCCAATCACAACTTTCTGTTCCACCTGCGCCTGCATTAATAGTGAGTACTGCGTTGAGTTGGTCTTCTTCGCCACTCAACATGTTTTTAAATTCGAGTTCGTCGAGTGCTTTCCAAGCAACGCCCATCTGGCTAAGCATTTCGGGCTCTTGCGCCGCGCCATCTTTATAGAATTCATAAAGCACAATGGTGTCTTCGACTGTTGCATTTACCAGCGTAAAGGCTTCGGTCCAAACTTTTTTGGCTTTTATATGATGTAAGATTTTCTCTGCTGCTTTTTGGTCTTCCCAAAAATCTGCTGCAAGTGTTTGAGCCTGTTCTTGCTCAATCTCCACTAGTTTTTGATCGATGTCAAAGATGCCTCCTCAGAGATGTAATGCGATCTCTTAAATCCTTGATTTGTTCGTTGGTCATGAAACAAAAATAAGAAATTAATTGCTATTGTGAATTGCAGACCCGAATTATTGTCTCTAAAAAAAGGCGTCTTCGAAATGTTGTAGCTCTTTGAAAACTTGGTCTTCTTTTAAAATGGCGATGATATCGAATCTAACTTCTCCTTGATGAGAAACAGTAGCTAAATAAGCTCGTGCAGCTCTTTTTAGGTATTTTCGCTTTTCTTTATTCACAAAGTTTTCGGGGTAACCATATTTGGTACTTCCCCTTGATTTTACTTCTACAAAAATTAATTGGTTTCCTTTTCTAACAATGAGGTCTATTTCTACATGACTAAATTGAAAGTTTTCTGCTAATAGCTGATATCCCGACTTAATCAAATAGGCCTTGGCTATTTTTTCCCCTTCTTTTCCAAAATCATTATGTAAGGCCATGTGGTTTGTTCAGTCTATAAAGTTTGTAACTTTGAGGCTTACCATCAATTGCTTTTATGCAAGATTTAATATCATCTGAAACAAAAAAAATACGGGTCGAATTCCAAGATTGGGGCACGATAGATTACCAAGAAGCTTGGGATAAACAAGAAGCTTTGTTTTCAGAAATTGTAAATATTAAATCTGCTAATCGAACCAACAACACCGAAAATAGGACAAAAAATTATTTGATTTTTTGTGAACATCCTGCCGTTTATACTTTAGGGAAAAGTGGTAAAATGGAACACTTGCTTTTAGACGAAAAAGGTTTGCTTGATAATCATGCACGATTTTATAAAATCAATAGAGGAGGTGACATTACCTATCATGGACCAGGACAATTAGTTGGTTATCCAATATTAAATTTAGATTATTTTTTTACTGATATTCATAAATATTTAAGACTCTTAGAAGAGGCCGTAATATTAACTTTAGCAGATTACGGAATTACAGCAGGTAGATCTGAAGGCCAAACTGGGGTATGGTTAGAGAGTGACAACCCTTTTAAAGCAAGAAAAATTTGTGCCATGGGTGTTCGCTGTAGCCGTTGGGTAACTATGCATGGATTTGCCTTTAATGTAAACACTAATTTAGCCGATTTTAAAAATATTATTCCTTGTGGAATCGACGACAAAGCGGTTACATCGATGGAAGCAGAACTAGGCGAAAAAGTAAATATTGAATCTGTGAAATTAAAACTAATACAACATTTAGCAGAATTGTTTAACATGGAAATTAACAAATAATGAAGAAGAAAATTATTCAATTTAGTATTGCTTTTTTATTGATTTTAAATTTGGCAATTTGGGCAACAGGTACCACTTATATTTACAAAGCGCTTTTGCATCTGCAAGCCAACATAGACGATTTAGCCATTTTTGATTATAACCTAGTTCAAAATAATGGGAAAGGCAGCCCTTGGCTAACAACAGCTGATAAAAACAAAAAGCCACTATCCGATTCTTTAAGAAAAACGCTGGAAACAACGGAAACGGTTGCCTTTTTGGTCATAAAAAACGATTCTATTTGTTATGAAGAATATTGGGATGGGTATACCGATAGTTCCTATTCTAATTCTTTTTCAATGGCAAAAAGTATCATCAGTATTTTAGTTGGGGTTGCCATTGATGAAGGAAAAATTTCGAGTGTGAAAGATCCGGTTGGTAAATATATTCCCGAATATGCAACTGGCGAATTAGCAAAAATAACTATCGAAGATTTATTAAGAATGGCTTCCGGTTTAAACTTTCATGAATCTTATGCAACACCTATCAACCAAACAACAGATGCTTATTATGGAAATAATTTAAGAAAATTAATGTATTCGTTAAAGGCCGAAAAGCCTGCAGGTATTGAGTTTAAATACAAGAGTGGCGATACGCAATTGTTAGGCTTAGTGTTGAGCGCCGCTACTGGTAAATCAAATTCGGCTTATGCATCAGAAAAATTATGGTCAAAAATTGGCGCGGAGCACGATGCAAAATGGAGTGTTGATCATGCAGGTGGTGATGAAAAAGCTTTCTGTTGTTTTTACAGTAATGCCCGAGATTTTGCAAGGATTGGAAAATTATATTTACAAAAAGGGCGTTGGGAAGGAGCACAAATTGTGGATAGCAATTGGGTCAATCAATCTATTTCGTCAAATGGATTAAATGACGAAAATGGCAACAAAACCGATTACTATGGCTACCAATGGTGGGTATTGAAAAATGTGAATTTCCCAGCCTATTATTGTAGGGGTATTTTAGGCCAATACATCGTAGTGATTCCGAGTAAAAACACCATCATTGTGCGTTTGGGCAAAAAAAGGGGGACTCAAAAGCTGAATAATCACCCTTTAGAAGTTATTCAATATATAAATGAACTCGCTTTATAGCCTTATTTAGCCGATTTCTTGAATAGAAATAAATATTATTAGCTTTGTGCTTATAAATGAGTTATAAAAAATTATACAAAATGAAAAAAACTTTACTCCATAGCATCATTGCTGGAACGATCTTATTAGGAGCTACTTTTTTAGTTTCTTGCGGAGACTTAGGTGTTACAGTAACCATCCCTTATTCTCAAGAAGTGAGATTTGAATTTGACCAAGTAGATAGTACTGGTGCCTTAGATACTTCAGGTGTGATTACATCGAATCTTAATTCTATTTTAACTGCGAACAATGCAGATAGAGATAACTTAGAATCAATAACTTTAACAGAATTGAAATTAACCATGGTAGATTCTGCAGGAAATACTTTCCAAGGTGGGAACTTTAATGCAATTAATAACATGACAGCTGCCATTGCAAAAGACACTGTTGGTGCAATGTTTCAAAACATTGCTAGTTTAAATCCAGTGCCGCAAAACACCCCATCAATTAACTTGGTAGTAGATACTACAGTAGTGAACATTGTGCCTTACCTTGCTAACGAAAAATTCAAAGTAAGATTGACTGGTGGCGTAAATACAGGCATCAATACTAAAACATATGTTAAAGCAAAAATTAGTTTTAACGTTAGAGTAGTTTTATAATTTTAAACAACTATTCGAAACAAAAAAAGTCCTCATCTTTCGATGAGGACTTTTTTTATGCTTTCATTATTGGCAATTGGCTTACATCATGCCGCCCATACCACCCATGCCTGGTGAGCCACCCATAGCTGCTGCACCTTTATCATCTTCAGGATCGTCTGCTAAAACGCATTCTGTAGTCAACAACATGGCTGCAATAGAAGCTGCATTTTCTAATGCAATTCTAGAAACTTTAGTTGGATCAATTACACCCGCAGCAATCATGTTTTCATATTTGTCTGTACGCGCATTGTATCCGAAATCTAATTTTCCTTCTTTCACTTTTTGCACAACGATTGATCCTTCAACTCCCGCGTTTTCGCAAATTTGACGCAAAGGTTCTTCGATCGCTCTTTTAATAATTTGAATACCGGTTGTCTCATCTTCGTTTGCACCTTTCAAACCTTCTAATGCTGCAACTGATCTAATAAATGCAACACCGCCACCTGCAACAATACCTTCTTCTACTGCTGCGCGAGTAGCATGAAGTGCATCATCTACACGGTCTTTCTTTTCTTTCATTTCTACTTCGGTTGCTGCACCTACATATAAAACTGCAACACCACCTGCTAATTTAGCTAAGCGCTCTTGTAATTTTTCTTTATCATAATCAGAAGTAGTCGACTCGATTTGTGCTTTGATTTGACCAATGCGTCCAGCAATATCTTCTTTTTGACCAGCACCATTAATAATGGTGGTATTGTCTTTGTCGATTAATACTCTTTCGGCTTGTCCTAAGTAAGTCAATTCGGCATTTTCTAGCTTATAGCCTCTTTCTTCCGAAATAACTGTACCACCAGTTAAAATCGCGATGTCTTCTAACATAGCTTTACGACGATCGCCAAAACCAGGCGCTTTAACCGCTACTACTTTTAATGAACCGCGAATTTTATTTACCACTAAAGTAGCTAATGCTTCTCCGTCTAAATCTTCGGCGATAATTAATAATGGACGACCTGTTTGTACTTGCTTCTCTAATATTGGAAGCAATTCTTTCATAGAAGAAATTTTCTTATCGTAAATTAAGATAAATGGATTATCTAATTCTGCTTCCATTTTATCAGTATTCGTTACAAAGTATGGAGATAAATAACCTCTATCGAATTGCATACCTTCCACAATTTTTACTTCTGTTTCGGTACCTTTTGCTTCTTCAACAGTAATGACACCATCCTTACCAACTTTCGCCATTGCATCTGCAATTAACGTACCAATTACTTCGTCGTTGTTAGCAGAAATAGTGGCTACTTGTTTGATTTTATTATTGTCTTCTCCTACTGGCGATGATTGTGCTTGTAAGTTTTTTACAACCTCTGCAACCGCTTTATCAATTCCTCTTTTCAAGTCCATTGGATTTGCACCTGCTGCAACATTTTTTACACCAGCAGTTACAATTGCTTGCGCTAATACAGTAGCAGTAGTCGTTCCATCGCCTGCTTGATCTGCCGTTTTAGAAGCCACTTCTTTAACTAATTGTGCGCCCATATTTTCTAATGGGTCTCTTAATTCTACTTCTTTTGCAACAGTTACACCGTCTTTAGTAATAGATGGTGCACCAAATTTTCTATCGATGATTACATTTCTTCCTTTTGGACCTAAGGTAACTTTTACTGCATTTGCTAAAATATCCACACCACGTTTCAACGCGTCACGCGCTTCAACATTATACTTTACTTGTTTTGCCATTTTATATATAGATTATATCGTTTAATTAAATAATTGCGTAAATATCAGACTCGCGCATGATTAAATATTCTTTTCCTTCGTAAGTAATTTCTGTACCAGCATACTTTCCGTATAAAACTTCGTCGCCCACTTTAACCGTTATAGGCTCTTCTTTTTTACCATCGCCTACAGCCACAACTGTACCTCTTTGAGGTTTTTCTTTTGCAGTATCTGGAATAAAAATTCCTGAAGCTGTTTTTTCTTCTGCAGGTGCAGGTAATATTACCACTCTATCTGCAATTGGTTTAATACTAATTCCCATATTTTTTATAATTAAAAGTTTAACAATTTACCCCTATCTATCACAAGCTGTGCCAAGTCTATTTTTGTTTGAAATATTGGCAAAAAGCGACAAATTTTCATTTTCAAAAGCCTTTATTTTCGTTTTTAGGGCTATAAGTGTGACAGCATGGCACCAATAAAAAAACCCCCGCATGTTGCGAGGGTTTTTAAAAATATTTTTGTTGAATTACTTCGTAGTGTCTGCCGCTGCAGGTGCTGCCGAAGTTGAATTTGCAGGCATATTTGTAGGCGCTTGTGGTGCAGTTGATGCATTATCAATTTGCTCTTGTACTGCAGATTGCTCAGTAGCACCTTCTTCTGCGCTTGGTTTTACCATATTGATGACTAAACAAACCACCAATAATGCAATGGCAAGTGTCCAAGTAGCCTTTTCAAGAAAATCGGTTGTTTTTTTAACCCCCATTACTTGATTAGATGATGAAAAGCTAGAGGATAATCCACCGCCTTTAGGGTTTTGAACCAAAACCACTAAAATTAATAAAACACTGATAATTAGGGCAATTACTATTAAAAAAGTATACATTTTATGCTATTTTATTTGTTAATCTCTGATTTAATTTCTTCTATAAGGGAAGCAAAGTAAGCCTTTTTTTCGGGATATTTCAAACTTAATTTTACATAGGCTTCTATTCCTTTGTTAAAAAGTTTCTGTTTTACATATATTGAAGCTAAAGTTTCGCTTACGGGTATTTGCGTGTCGATGGCGCTTTTTCTAGCTTTGTTCTCCAAGTTCACCACCTTTTCATCTTTATTTACCTTGATTACTTTTGGATGCTCCGAGTGAATAAAGCTTTCGATTAAGGCTACTTGTTTTTGATTACCCACAATTGGTTTTTTTGCTAAAGCGGCGTCGCTTGCAAAATATCCCTCACTAAATACATTGCCTAAAATTAATTCCCCAATTTCATCTTGAATGAGCGATTTAATTTCTTCTGAGGTATCTAGTCGAATGTTTGTTTTAGTTACTGGATTTTGAACTACTATTACTGGAGGTGTTTTACCAGATTTTTTTTGAAGCCATTGTGTAAATGAAAATACACCTTCTTCGGGTGGTGTTATTTCGGATGGTTCGGTTTGCGGTTCGGCATTTACCGGCTCCGAAATATTTTCTGCAAGCGCAATGCTATTTTCCTGCGCTATATCTGCGAAGGCTTCGCTTTGCAACGCTACTGCGGCTTCAAATTCAGCTTCGATAACCGGTGCTTGCTCAACTACAGCAGGAATAGACCTTACAGCAGCATTGTGTTGATGAATTAAATAATATAATACTTTTCTATTAGCGGCATACGCTGCAGTTTGTCGAAGTGTTGTATCAAACATAATTTCATTGGTGTTGTGTTGCGCTTTAGCATTCAACAAATGAAAAGTTTGACAATAAGGATATTTTGTTATTAAGTCTTGCAAAATAGGCAAGGCCGATTGATCCATTTGTTCTGGATGGTCTATATAAGAAATTATTTTTTCGGATTCCATATTACCAGTTTACAAATGCTTTGTTAAAAATATCATCTATTAATTGCGTAGTTATAATTTTGATGAGTTCACCTTCTACATCGGGTAGGTTTTTAGTGCCTGGAAAATCGGCATACCTGGTAAAAGTATATTCAAAACTTTTTGCGTCTTCTTTTTTATTCGTATATTTTACTTTAACAGATATACTTAATCTATTTTGAGAAGTTACATTATTGCCTTGTACAGTCATTGGCCTTACGCTATAATCTATAATTTTGCCGTCGAACTCAATATCAGCCGTGCTTCTAGTTAATTGTAAATTGGTTTGGGTAACAATTCTGTCTTTTAATGATTCTGTGATTGTTTGGCTTAATGTTGGAACAACTAAATTCGCATTGTTTTGAAATAAGTATACGGCTACTGTTTTTGTTTCGGGCGATATAGATGCGCCAGTAAAAGAATAAATTCCGCAAGCACTCATCATCAATAGCAAAATCGACATGCTTAATAATTTAAACTTCATGATAAAGCTGTTGTTGAATTTAGTTTTTTGTTGCTGCATGTGCTTAAAGATTGATGTCGTATTCTTTAATTTTTCTGTACAATGTTCGTTCCGATATGCCTAATTCTTGTGCGGCCAATTTTCGTTTTCCTTTGTGTTTCTTTAATGCTTTTTTAATATAGTCTATCTCTTTATCCTCTAAAGATAAAGTTTCTTCCACCTCTTCTATGGGTGCGTCTAATTTATAAGGATTGCTATGAAAATTATTTGGCTGAAACGAGCTATTTGATTGACTTGTAGGGTTTACTTGCATAGGCATTTGAAAACCTGTGTACTCCAAATTTGTTGGATTTATTTCTTGCACTAGTTTGTTGATAATATTAGTATTGTCTGCGATAAACTCATTGGCTGCGCCAGAATTTTGCAATAAATCCAAGACCACTTTTTTTAAATCGGTGAGGTCTTTTTTCATATCAAACAACACTTTATATAAAATATCTCTTTCCGAAAAATCATTATCGGCATGCTGTCCTAATTTTGCAGGCAAACCACTCATAGGTTGTTCAAATGGTAAATATTTGATCAGTTCTTGGGCATCCATTTCTTGTTGCCCATTTTGCAATACAGAAATTTGTTCCGCCACATTTTTTAATTGCCTGATATTTCCTGGCCAAGTATAATGCGCTAGAATAGCTCTCGCTTCTTCGTTTAGCTGAATATTTGGGCTTCTGTATTTTACCGAAAAGTCGGAAATAAATTTTCTGAATAATAAATAAACGTCTTCTTTACGTTCTCTTAGTGATGGCACTTTTAAAGGAACTGTATTTAATCGGTAGTATAAATCTTCTCTAAATTTCCCGCGTTGTACTGCTTCGTAAACATTTACATTGGTTGCTGCAACAATTCTCACATTTGTTTTTTGCACTTTCGATGAACCCACTCGTAAATATTCGCCGGTTTCTAAAACGCGCAACAGCCGTGCTTGAGTACCAATGGGTAACTCTGCCACCTCATCTAAAAATATAGTGCCGCCGCTTACTACTTCGAAGTAACCTTTTCTGGCTTCGTGCGCCCCTGTAAATGAACCTTTTTCGTGACCAAAAAGCTCCGAATCTATTGTACCTTCTGGTATTGCGCCGCAGTTAACTGCAATAAATGGACCGTGTTTACGTGCACTTAATTGATGAATAATTTGCGAAAACACTTCTTTACCACTACCACTTTCTCCGGTAATTAAAACAGAAATATCGGTAGGCGCTACTTGTGTTGCAATGTCTATGGCTCTATTCAATAATGGCGAATTGCCAATTATTCCAAATCTATTTTTAATAACTTGTAATTCCATTTATTAAATTTTTACAATTTTACCAATCAGCGTAGCTGATGTGCAACTTTCAATTAGTACTTGAACGTAATCCCCTTTTTTATATGAATCTACTATTGGAAAAACGACTACTGCATTTTGATCATTCTTACCGGCAAAATCATTTGCTGATTTTTTAGAAAACCCTTCGATTAATACTTCATGCGTTTGGCCTACAAATTCTTTTAATTTTTCTAAACTATGGCCTCTTTGTAAGGCTATCACTTGATCTAGTCTTGCAGCTTTTGTAGCATCATCAACATCATCCTTCATTTTCTTTGCTGCAGGCGTACCAGGCCTTTCAGAATAAGAGAATTGATAAGCGTAATTAAATTTCACAAGCGCCATCATGCTTAAAGTATCTTTAAATTCCGCTTCTATTTCGCCACAAAAACCAGTAATAATATCGGTTGAAATTGCGCATCCAGGAATAATTCTTCTAATGGCATCAATTCTATTTAAATACCACTCTCTAGAATAATTTCTATTCATGCGATCTAAAACCGTTGTGCTTCCAGATTGAACAGGTAAATGAATTGAATTACAAATATTAGCATGATCGGCAATGGTTTGTAATACTTCGTCGGTAATATCTTTTGGATGTGAGGTAGAAAATCGAACACGCATGAATGGATTTACCTTTGCAACAAGCGCTAATAATGCAGCAAAATTGGTAAGCTCTTGCGTGGTTTCATCTAACCATTTATAAGAATCTACATTT
Source organism: uncultured bacterium (assembly GCA_903828245.1). GTDB lineage: Bacteria > Bacteroidota > Bacteroidia > Sphingobacteriales > Sphingobacteriaceae > CAIKLP01. Next base: position 46,435 of record CAIKLP010000009.1, read on the forward strand.
TGTCCTAATAAAATTACTTCGCGATAACCATTCGAAAACAAATCAACTACTTCTTTAATAATCGAATTCACATTTCTACTTCGCTCTCTACCCCTTGTAAATGGGACCACACAGAAGGAACACATATTGTCACAACCACGCATAATAGAAACGTAAGCATTTACACCATTGGTATTTAATCTAAGTGGAGTAATATCTGCGTAGGTTTCTTCTCTAGATAATAATACATTGATCGCCTTTTGGCCATCATCTGCTTGAGATAATAATAATGGTAAATCTCTATATGCATCTGGACCAATTACTAAATCAACTAATTTTTCTTCTTCAATAAATTTTGCTTTGAGTCTTTCTGCCATGCAACCTAATACACCAACAATGGTGCTTGGCTTGGCAATTTTTTGTGCCCTAAAGTCGGTTAGTCTTTTACGAATTCTTTGCTCGGCATTTTCGCGAATAGAACAGGTATTGATAAAAACAACATCGGCTTCTTTATAATCTGAAGTTGTTTGAAATCCCATTTCTAACATGATTGATGCAACCACTTCCGAATCGGCAAAGTTCATGGCACAGCCATAACTTTCAATATAGAAGTATCCTTTATGGCCAACTTGTTGATTATCAGATAGTTTACTATTTTCTGATGGGGTATAAAAAGGGTCATAAACATTGTTATTGTTTGAATCAGAACTTACTAACTCGTTGTTTTTCAATGTTTTATCTAATTCGTTCATTTTGGCTTGTTATAAATATTATTTTATAATTCTACTTTTTACATTTTATACCCAAATAATGGGTACAAAATATTCGTACGAAATTACAACCTTTTAATGAATCTGACAATTTGTCCCACTTTATCTAAAGAGGCTGATGAAAATTATTGGATTGAGTGATTATTTGTACAAATTCTAGCATATACAATCTATCAAATTGTGGGAATATATATGTATTTACAGGTTACTCTGTAATTAACCTCTCCTTATGTTTATTTTCCCATTCAATCAAATCATCTATTCTAATATACTTTGAATGTGATGATATTTCAATGATGGGTAAACCATGGTTTTTTCTCCAATTTTCAATTGTAGCCCTATCCACTCCAAAAATGTTTTCAAGTTCTTGTTTACTTATTCTTTTATCAATGTTTAACATAGTTTGTAGATTTTATATATTAATTGTGTTTTCGCCTTTGTTTCTTAATAGTGTGTAGAATATCAGTTAATGATACACTATCTGATTTTACTTGCTTTGTTTCAATTTGTGTATCAGATACAGGATGATACATTGAATATGTTTTCATTTGTTTTACAACATTATTTAGATTTCCGTGCAATTCACCCAGTTTTTCAAGGAAATCAGATAATGTGTCAGGGTCAATTGTATCCCATTTTTGAATGATTGTATGTAATATCTTTTTATATAACAACAAATCAGTTTTACTTAAAAATTGTTCTAATCCCATATTCTTAATTTTGAATTATATCCCATACTATATCTGATTTTGTAAGGGTATTGATATTGAAATGTTTTGTGATGTACATACCAGCATTATAATTGTTTTTAATATCCTCAATATGTACTAAATCAGCTTTATTGCACTTTTTATAGTTATTCAAACCTTTTAATAGTATTTCTTTATCCTTACCATCTATAAGTATATGTAAATGGTAGTTATTATAATCAACAGAATCTCGTTCTCCAACATAAACAACTCTATTAAATGATTCTAAACTTTTGATAACTTTCTTAGCTGTATTCCTTACTACTGTGCTATTTGTTTTATAATTCTTTCTAATTGTAACCATATATTCCCAATTCATTCTTCCTATCCAATCTCCATAATCTTTAGAATTGTTTCTCTTATAGGATTCAGCTTTGTTCTCATTTTTTGTTTCTTTTAAGTTCATATTTGTTCATTTTTAGATATAACAATAGTAGATAGGGTAGATTTTCTACCCATTTTCATAACCTATTCGTGATTATAAGTATATGGTTGGATTCCCAAACAGCTAAAAATGTGATACAAAATGAAAAAAAATGGGAAAAGATTAAATTTTGGAAAAAATCGGGTATTTTAGGATGAACAAAATTGTTCATTTAAGAATATGGATTACAACGAAAGAAAGAAAATAAGGCAGGAATTCTCCAATTTCAAGAAGAAAATGGATAAGAAGGGTGTAGAAATGTTGCTAAATCGTTCAGGTAATGAAGATATTAAGCTCAAATTGGAAAATGGTACAATTACCTCACAAGAGGCCGAGGAGTTCCTTAAATCAAGATTAAATGGTGTTACAAGCATCAAACTAAAAGGTAAGGGTAGATTTGTTGAACCAAATGAACATGCAATTTCTATGGCTAAACATAATTTATCATTAGGTAATGAAAACAACCTAATTAAGATAATTGAAGAAATTGAGGGTGGAATCAGTACAGGAGATGATACCAAAGATTCTGGTGTACAAATAGTTGATATTGTTAAACTTAAACCTCATCCACATAATTACAAGATTTATGAGCCATTTTCCGATGAAGATGAGAAATTAAAGAGGGATTTCATTAATTCAATTGAAACTTATGGGATTTTAGAACCTATCGTAGTTAATGAAAATTATGAAATAATATCAGGACATCGTAGATTCTTCGCTTGTTTGGATTTAGGTATCTCATCAGTACCTATTAGGATAAAATCATTTGAAAATGAAATCATAGCTATCATTCATTTCAATAAACAAAGGGAGAAAAGTGGTACTATCATCAGAAATGAGTTTAATGAGTTAGATAATTTGTTATTTAAAAAACTTGGTGGTAGAGGTAAAAAGAATGAGGGGATTGATATTTACAATACGATTTCAGAAATATTTAATATTAGTAGGGGTTCTGCAACTAAATTATATAAGATATTTCAAGAGGATAAGGAGTTGTTTATTAAGGTTAAACTACCTCAAAATCCAAATGGTACATTATCCATTGATAAAGCATATTTCTCCTTAAAATCAGTTAAAACATTATCGGTTTCCAAAAAAGTAACTGAAAAGAATCATGTTACTTTAGTTAGAAACTCAATATCAAATTTATCAAGCGAAGAACTATTTTCTATTTTAAAAACAACTTACCCATTCTCTTTAATGGGAGATTATAACTCAAATGAGGGATACACTAATATCAGCCTCAATCAATCCAAATTTGAAACATTTGATAAGAAAAGAAAAGAATTAGTAGATGATTTAGAGTTCAAAAAATCACTTACAACAGAAGAATTATTGATGTTTGAAAAGTTAGATGAAATACAACGAACAAAGATTACTAATGAGATAAAAAAACAAGTTATTGATGATTTGTGGAGGCCAACTGATATTACAAATGAGAAACTCACTATTAGTGAAATAGAAAATATTACTCCAGTATTAGTACTTACTAATGGGGATGAGTATTTCAATGCTATAAGAGTTTATACTCATTCTTTAAGTTGGAGTCCCAATGTAGGAAGGAATCTCAAATATGTAGTTCATGATAAGAATACTAATAAGATATTAGGTTGTATTGTTATTGGTTCTGATGTACTTCATTTGGAAGGTAGGGATACTAAAATTGGATGGAATACAGATACTAAAATCGGTAAGAAAAAGATTAACCACATAGGAATGGCCACTACAATTCTACCTACTTTTCTGTTAGGTTATAACTTTTTAGGAACAAAGTTAATTGCCAGTTTAGTACAATCTAAAGTAATTGAAAATGATTGGAAAGATAGGTATGGAGATGTTTTAGTAGGTATAACTACTACATCTTTATATGGTTCATTTAGTAGTTATAATGGTATCCCAAATTGGAATAAATGTGGCTTATCAAAAGGTAAGGTTATCTTAAATCCTTCTAACCATTTATATAAGTTTTGGTATAATTGGTTAAAAGAAAACCATCCCGATGATTTCAATAAATCAACAATAACGGAGAACAATACAATTGTAAGCGGACCCAAACAGAAGATTATCAAATCTATATTCAGTTTGTTGAATCTAAAACAAACTGAATATTATCATATGCACCAAAGAGGGGTATATTTTTACTCTATCTATGAGAACACCATAGAGTTCCTAAATGATAAAATAGGAGAAAATGAACTAATCCCAAAGAAGGTAAAAGAAGATTCTTTTTTAAAGTGGTGGAAACCCAAAGCAATAAATCGTTATCAAAAGTTATTAAAAGAGGATAGAATTGAGAAAGATTTCTATTGGTATGAAAAGATGAATGAAAAGGAATTAAAAGATTGGTTAATGAACAGAGGCAAGAATATTCTATTAAACGATTAACCTAATAAATGTTGTTTTAATTCATCATATTGGGAGTTATTAGATAACACCTTAGCGTGATTGATAGAATTTATTACCCATTTATGATAGAAAATTTCATCATCCAATAATCTATCTAAAATCTCAAATAGTTCAGTTTGGTTCTTATAGAATAGCCCATTGGGATAGATTTCCCTATAATTCTCACATTCTTCAAATATTACGGGAGTACCTCTCATTAAACTATCAGTTGCGGATATATTCCAACCAAAATGTGAATCAGATGGAACAATAGTTACCCAACATTGGGAAATACTCTTGTAATAATCGGATTTGTCAACTGAATGTGTATCAATCCATTTTTCATTGAATTGTATGCAATATTTATCAGCTTGTGAAATCCATACATTGAAATCAGTTCTTAATTCTCTGTATTTGAATATTTGTTTAACAAATGTATGATAACCTTTATCATGGGTACATCTGTGATTGAACAATATTGTTCGTTCTCTTTTTTGGGGTATTTGTTTTATTATTAAGTTTTCGGGTATTGATAGATAAAATGGTTGAATAATCTTTTCCAACTCATTCAATATTCTATCATTGAAAACCATACTAGCCTCATCAATAATGTGTTTTTTTTGAGTTTTAGTATTAACATAGAGGATTTTCATTTGTAAAGCCCCCAAAATTTCTCGTTCAAAATTTAGAAAATTGTTAAGATTTGATTTACCATTACAAAGTTCCATTTCCCACCAATGGGCATATCCAATGATGGATTTATTATTGGGTACAAATCTCCTTATGTTCCAATCCGGTAGGTGTGAATAAACTACATCATATTTTACCCAAAAATCATTCGTTACTTTGTTTGGTGATAGAGTAGAACTTTGTAAAAGTTTAATCATATCAATTGGAAAAGATACTCTCATATGAAACATATTGCCACTCAAATTGATTGGAATTTGTTTCACATTGGTTTTATCGGATAGAATTTTTACAGGCTTAATAACTGGAATGTACCAATAGAATTCATTACCTAAATTCGTTATTTGCTGGTTTAAAACATCAAAAAAAGAATCCATTTCAGGATTCTTTGAATTTGTAATATTAGGAATTACAAGGATATTACGGTAGTTATTTACGATTGGCATAATCAATTAGAACAAAGTTATAGATACACCACTTAATCTTTCATTTGTAACCTTCATTCGATACCTAATTGAGATAGAATATTCTCCTATCAAAGTTTATTTTTGATGGTTAATCATTCTAATTCCTTCTTTTATAAATTCGTCTTCGATGTCATCATTACATACTACTTTATATTTTGGTACAAATTTTTCTCTTGGATAACCTGTAATGTGTAAAACCTCAATATAAGAGTATTGATAACCATAATTAAAATTAGAGAACTTATAACTTTTAGTTGCACCTGCTAATTTCAACATTTCTGTACCAACTATTTTTCCAATACCGGTTCCATCAAATCCAGATGCTAAACCTTCTCCTACACTACCAGTCCATCTCCCAACTAAAACAATTAATGGTTTGTTGTATTTAGGTTTTGTAGTTTTTATATAATCATCAAAATTTTCTTGTTTGTTAATGTACTTCTGAAATATCATTTTTTTATTTGTGAAATGTCCTGCAATTGGATATGCTATATTTGTGTTTCCACCGTCTACTGTGTTTCGTAAGTCCAAAATAATACCATTAGTTTCTTCTAATTTGTTTAGGGCTTGTTTAAATTCTTTTATAGTTTTTGTTTCTCCCAATGAATTATTTAAACGGATAACTCCAATATTGTCAATAATTTTGTAGGACAATAAATTGGTGTCTTTTCTAATCTTGATTTTATCAATATCTAATGTTTCTATTTTACCTGCTTTGGTTTTTAAAGTAACTATTCTCGGTTCATTTCGTCTTCCTGAAAGTATTTTATTCGAAATCCAAGTTCTTATCTCATTATTGTTTTTATTTTGACAATGTGTTGGGAATTTTTCAATTAACTCATTGAAATTAACTCCGTTAAATGATAGTATCTCAGCATTAGTAATATTGATGTTCAATCCACTTTCTATTTGGTCTTTCCAAGTACTAGAAATTTCAGTTTTATCTCCTATTGTTGAAACAAAAATTGGACTGTAAAGCCTATAAGAAAATTTGTTTGAAGTATTCAAATGAAGATGTGAGTCATAAAACTCATCCAATATGTATTCAAAAAATAACAACACTTCTGTACTGTTTTTTATGCTGTCAATTTTTTGACTGTAATAGTTTTTAATACAATTTAAATCTACATCTTTCGTGTTATAATAAACATAGTTTGTTTCCAAATTTGACATTAATTTCTCAAAATCTTGTCTAACTTTTAATTTGTCAACAATATTAGTTTGTCCCAAAGCAACATTTCCTAATAGTAGAAAAAAGAGTATTAATCTGTTCATATTTTGTTTTCAGAGTCGTTCCATTAATTCGAACTTAAATCGAAAATTTAGGAAATCTTTTATTTTGACCTGTCTCAAATATATTATATCATTTAAATATTACCTAATAGTTAGTATATCAATATTTCCCTAGTAAAAAAATCGCCTCACGATTCGTGGGTATCCGATACAGTTATTGGATAGTTGAAAAGTTCCAGCTACAAGAAACTGGTCCGGCATGTTTAATTATCTTACCCTTTTGGGTTGTATTGAAGTGTATTCTAACAAGTATTCTTTTATAAAAATGAACATTACCGCCTCCTCATTCAATTAAAGAACTCACAATTTTAAGTACACTATAAAATAGGAGAGTCATTTTCTAAAATAACCTGTTAAATAGTTGCCTGAATCAGGGATTTTTCACAGATTTGAGGTATAAATCATACCACATGAAAAATATGAGTAAAAAGGTAATTAGATACAATCGTATCAGTACTATCCAACAAAATTTAGATAGGCAGCAACAAAAGAATAGTGAGTTTGATATGGTTTTTGAAGATAGGTGTAGTGGAACTATACCATTATTTGAAAGGCCATTTGGAAAAGAGATTAAATCTGTAATTGAAAGTGGTGAAGTTGGTGAAATCAGTATTCATTCAATAGATAGGTTGGCTCGTAATCTAAAGGATTTATTAGGTTTAATTGATTTCTTTCACCTATATGGAGTTTGTGTAAGTATTGAAAATTTAGGTTTAAAAACCCTAGTAGATGGGAAAATGAACTATACCATAAAGATGTTGATTTCGGTGATGGGTGGATTTGCAGAGATTGAAAACGAAATTAGAAAGGAGAGGCAAGTTGAGGGTATCCAATTAGCCAAAATGAAAGGAATCTATAAGAACCGAAAACAAAGAGGTAAAGAACCTATTATGAAGTTTCTATCAAAACATGAGAAACCATTACAATTATTACAGAAAGGTTATAAAGCCTCCGAAGTTTCTAAAATATGTGGAATACACCCCAATACATTAACTAAAATCAAAAAGATAGTGGAATTGGTATAATGAACAATTTTGTTCATTATGATTTTAGAATATCCCTCAATTTGGATTTTTGAAGGGTATTTCGTTTACTTTCCTCACTAACTCTTGTATAATACCTCATCATTGTATTCAGATTGTGGCCGGTGATTTCGCATACATCTAAAGGTAGAACCCCTTTTTTCCTTAACATATAACTAATGAAAAAGGCTCTTAAATGATGTGATGAATTAATACCATAGGTATTCCAACCTAATCCACCATCTGATACATCATTTACTATCTTTTCTTTAAATAGATTCAAATAATAGGTAGTTGAGTATCCTTTATCCTTTTTCGTGTAAAAATTAGGTGATGGAAATGTAAGTGCGGATTTTGGAAACAAAGCGAATATCACATCTATTATGTTGGTTTCATAATGGATTTCACCTTTGGTATTGGTTTTAGTAACACATTTAATTCCAAATGGTGGTTTATGCCAACTCCATATTGTTTCTTCAATTGGAACAGAACGATTCTTTAACTTACTATTTCTTATTTCTAATACATAATAATATTCATCTCCATCAGAAACATTTCTAAAATAGCTACTCTGTGTATTGTTATGTTTATTGGATTCCCAACTTTCTTTATCACGATAGGAGTGAAGTATTTCAGATATTCTGAATCCATACCTTAATTGTAATAAGCCAATGAAATATACAATATCACTCATTATAATAGAATTCTTTGGCTGATTCTTCTGTATAGTTCCTAATATTCCACCATCTTTAGTTTTGTGGGTATAAGATAATCGTTGTTCTCTAATTGGTTCTAAATCTCCTTCGTTTTTACAATACTCAATCCATACATCCCTTATTAATGTTGCTGTTTCTTTTACACAGGTATCGTAGTTTGATTGTTTGAAATCAATATAATCTAGTTTAGAATTAACCTCACCTACAATTGATTTAATTAGATGTGTTTGATATTCTAATGTTATAAGGTGTTCTTTAAACAATTCTCTACCATCTTCTTCAACCGGTTTTACAAGCCAATCCAAAAAGTATCTACAATTCTGTATAAATGATTTGATTGTACCTCTAACTAAATTAACCCCATCATCACTTATACTGCCATCAATTTTCCTTCTGTTTCTATTCTTTAGAAAAATAACAAAATCCTTAATATGGCCCTTCATCTCTCTATGTGGTACTATTCCTACTTTAGTTTTATTAATATCACAGAACTTTCGGAATTCGGTTATAAAGAATAGTTTATTTCGGATTGAAGTTGAGTTTTTTATAAGGTTATTATCTTCTGTTCTTACCCAAGCATCGTATTGAATTGAACCTCTGGTTCTGTTTTCCTTTTTCCACCCACCAATTTTACATAAGTGTTCTATATACTCATCAATGTATTTAACAATAGGAGTATCATTTACTTTAATATTCTGAAATGATGATTTTATTTTCTTTTTGAGTAATTCAGATGCGTAATCAAATGATGTACCATCATAGTTTTGAATATCAATCTCACACTTACATAGGTACTTTAATCTATTTGATTTGTGTGAGCTAAGTTTAAAATACCAGTACCATATATCACTCACTTTCATAATAGTGAATGTACCGGCATTATCTATGAACAAATCCTTGTTGTATTTTTTAAATAATTCTTCAGATTCGGAACTCCATCCGAATCCTTGCATTATTTTCAGCTTATCCTTATTGATTAATCTTTTCAATTTGAACTAATTTCTATTCAAATTTAAAATAGAAAACTGAACTAAAAAATTAAATGGGGTATAAATGGGGAATAAAATAAAATAACTGAATTTATTATTTTATAAAGTATTGTAAATCAATAAGTTACGGAAATTTAGTAACAACCATAACATTCAATATATAACTTTCTCGCTGCAGCATTTGCAATGGTTGGCTCTATCATGATCGCCTCACCTTGCCTAAGCTCATCGTGCTCTTTTTGAAATATCCCTTTTATGCTTTCCATAATTATTAAACAAAAATACTAAAAATATGAAAAAATGTCAGCTTTTAATTTTTATCAATTTGCTCAAAAAAACAAGTAAATAAGCCTATATTAGTATATTATACATCGGATTAATGCATTTAAACAAAAAAACGGGGCGTCTTTTATTGCAAATTTTGGCAGTATTTTTTACTGTGCTCCTGCTTTTTGCATTTTCTCTAGCCTGGTATTGGAAACCAACCATTGCGCAAGCCATTCGCAAAAACATCGAATCGGCGACCAATAATTTATACAGCGTAGAATTTAAAGACCTTCATATCAATTTCCTAACCGGCAATTTTAGCATTGACAGTTTAAGGCTAAAACCAAATGTGATTGTTTACAAAAAACTAGATCAAAACAATCAAGCCCCGCTCTATTTATTTAGTATTATTATTAAAAAATTAGAAATAAAAAATACACACCCCATTCAATACTATTTTAACAAAAAATTGTATATCAATAAACTACTTGTAGATAAGCCAATTATAACAGTTTATTATAATGAATTAAGAGCTAAAAAAAACAAGCCTACAATAAATAAATATCAAAATCCGTATGAGTTAATCAAAAAAACGATGACTTGTTTAAATGTGAAAGATATTGTTTTCAAAAATGCAACGTTATGCATTCAGTTAGATAGTGCAACAAATAAAAATAGGCAATTTGTTTTTCTTTCGAATTTTTATGTAAAAAACTTAATGGTAGATGCCGCTTCTCAAACAAATCATCACCCATTTTATGCAGATGATATTGGCCTAAGCATTAGAGATTTTAGCTTTACAAATAAGGATAGCACTTATCACTTTAAAATTGAGGAGTGCACGGCAAGCACTGCTTCTAATAGCTTTTCGGTCTATAATTTAGCGATTAGGCCCAAATTTCCCGAACAAAATTTCTGCGATAAATATGGATATCAAAAAACCAGGTATGAGTTTAATTTTAAAAATTTAACTTTTAAAAAATTCGATTTCGAAGAATTTATTTATCATCAAGTTTTTCATTCCGAATTGCTTGAAATAAATAAAATGAAAAGCAATATAAATTTAAATAAAACATTTAAAATAAATCCATTTAGAGAGCGTAAGTTTCCGCAACAAATTCCATTTGAACTTGCCTTGCCTCTAAGCATTAATAAAATTAAGGTAATTAATTCGGAGATCAATTACTCCGAAATATTGCCACAAAATAATTTACGATGGCATGTTTCCTTTAATAAATTAAAGGGCGAGGTTGATAATTTTACCAATGAAAAAAAAGAAATAAATAAAAATAAATTATTGAAAATTGATTTCGATTTTTTACTTAACAACGAGGCCAAAACTAATTTATCATTGGGGCTGTTTTATGCCGATTATAAAAAATCTTTTTATTGCAATGGAGAAATGGGTGCATATAATCTGGCAAAGTTAAATGCTATTTTAAAGCCCATTACCAAAATTGAGATTGCCAATTGTAAGTTAAAACAGCTACAAATTAAACTGAAAGGTGATAAAATGGGGGTAAATGCCCGTATTTCAATGGAATATAAAAATTTAAGGGTAAAGGTATTAGCCATAGATAGCCGCGATAAGCAATTAAAACATCAAAAAATGTACTCTTTTTTAGCAAACGTAATGCTACTTTCCAACGATAACCCAACGGTATACGGTAAATTCGTGCAACCTCAATTTTATTTGGCTCGCAAGCCTCAACAGGGTTTTTTCAACCTTATTTGGAAGTCCGTATTAAAAGGATGCAAAGAAAGCATTGGCTATTCCGAAAAAATAGAATTAGTAATGAAACAAAAGACTAAAAATTACAAAGGTTTGCCGCATGGCGAGCAATAGCATAAATTCAAGAAAACAAAGGGATTAGAAAATCGTTATATAAGATATGAAAATATTTATACCACTGCTTACTTTATTAACCTCTTGCTTAGGGTTTAACCAAGTAAAAAGCAAACCAGCCAATTTAAAAATGAAAAACACCATTAATTTTTATTCATTTAATATGAAATCAATAGACGGAACGCTAATTGATTTTGCTGTTTACAAAGGGAAAAAAGTGCTCATCGTGAATACCGCTTCTAAATGTGGGTTTACGCCACAATACGAAGCGCTAGAAGCCTTACACAAAAAATATGGCCAACAATTAGTTGTATTGGGTTTTCCTGCGAATAATTTTGGAGGGCAAGAGCCTGGATCAAATAATGACATTGCCGCTTTTTGTCAAAAAAATTACGGTGTTAGCTTTCAGCTTTTTGAAAAGGTAGATGTGACTGGAGATAAAGCATGCGATTTGTTTAAATGGTTAGCCAATAAAGACGAAAACGGATGGAATAGCCAACAACCCAATTGGAATTTCAATAAATATTTAATTGATGAACAAGGTGATTTGATCAAATATTTCCCATCTACAACCAAACCATTAAGCGAAGAGCTACTCAATAGCATCAAATAATACATCCATTCTATCTAATTTCTTTAAAAAAGGCCGAAATATTAGTTTCGGCCTTTTTTATATATTTGTTTAAATATTTTCGACATGGAAAAAGACGAACAACTATTTGCCTCGCTAATTTATCTGTTTCACTCAACTGGAATGCAAGGTTTAGGAAAAGTAATGAATCCGATGACCAATGCGATCGAAAAAAATATAGAGCAGGCGCAACAAGCAATTGATATGCTTGATATGTTAAAAAACAAAACCAAAGGCAATATCAGTGTAGATGCAGAAAAATTGTTAACACAGTTTTTATCTGATTTACGCTTAAACTATGTTGATGAAATTGCCAAAAAATAATTTTAAAAAAAATGGAAAATAACCCAAACGCAGAAAAAGACACTAAAAAAGTTTACGTCCTTTTAGTTGTAATCGCATTGTTAATAGCAACAAATGTTTTTCTCTGGTTGCAAAAAAATAAATCGGAAACCAAATTTGAACAAACAAGCGATGAGAAATCTAAATTACAAACCGAACTCGATCAGTTAGAGGTCGATTTAAATACCGCTACTGCAAACGCCGATACGCTTAATCAAAATTTAATTGCTAAAGATGAAGAGTTAAAAGGCAAGGTGGCAGAATTGCAAGCTGCACTCAAAAGAGGGAAAATGAATACTGCACAGCTTTCTAAGGCTAAAAATGAAATTGATCAGTTGCGTTATTACATCAATAAATACCAAGAGCAAATTGCTGCATTAAAAAAAGAAAACGAAGATTTAACGAATGAGAATTCTGGATTAAAACAAACAGTTGAATCAGAACAAAAAAAATCAAGCGATTTGTTAAATAAAAATATTTCGCTTTCCAATAAAGTTGCGGTAGCAGAAATCTTAAAGCCAACAAGTTTAATTGCCACTGGTATTAAATTTAGATCTAATGGAAAAGAATCAGCAACAGATCGCGTAAAAAGTTTAGAAAAAATTAAAATCAATTTTACACTAGCAGATAATCAAGTAGCCGCTACCGGAAATAAAGATTTCTACATTAGAATTATTAATCCAGAAAATAAAGCCGAAGTGGTAACAGATGCAAGCGAAAGTAAATTCAATGCAAATGGCGAATCATTACAATACTCGATAAAAAGAAGTTTTGATTTTCAAAACAACCCAAACCAAGAATATAGTATTTACTGGACTAAGGGCTCTAGTTTAAACCCTGGAGATTACACCATTATGCTTTACGCAGACGGCACTTCTATCGGTAAAACAATTTTAAAGCTAAAATAAAAAGGCGATTAAAAAAATGCTCTTGCCTGCACACTTCCAATATTGATTGTGGGAGCTGATGCCGATGCCCTACCATCATAAATAATATTTAATTGAATCCCTGATCCAAAGTTTCTTTGAAACACTAAGTTCCAGGTATAATTATTTCCTATTTGCAAACCATCTAACATTTCGTAGGCGATAGCATTATTTTCGACCGCGTTATAACGATTTTTAATAAGGCTGCATTTGCTTGTCAAACTAAAACTTCCAGCAGCATTATAACTTGTTTCTACATTAAAGCTTAATCGACGTGATTGCTCTTTTAAAATACTATTGTTTTGTTGCGTAGCATAACTTGCCGCCGTGGTGATTCGCCAAAAATAATTAATTTGGCAAGTAAGCTCTGGTTTAAATTCAAAGTAGTCTATGTTATAATTTTTTTCTTTGAAATTCAATGATTGATAGGCTTTCGAGCCATATTTAATAAGGCCATTGCCTAAATAATTTTCTAAAAATATAGCGCGTACTTGCCAAATATGTTCCGACTTGTTTTTATTGTCGTAGCCATTGACTAATAAATTTTTATTATCAACTAATTGAATAGTATAATCAAATCCAAATGCAGGATTAGCTCTATTAACATATAATGTATTTCGAATAGCATTGGAATAGCTAACAAGGTTTGTGTCATTTTTATTAACTGCAAAAGGATTGATATCAAAACTAGCGGCATCTGCTACTTTTTTATCAATTTTTAATGTTAATTGATTGCTAAATAATCTCCCAACTTTTCCAATGATGTTATTCGCTGAAAAATATTTAGCAGGATCTATTAGAATGTTTTCGGTGATACTGGTCGACTTTGTTCTCACAAATTCGGTAGAAAGCAGACTTACTTTTAGGTAATTGGCTTCATAAGAAAATTTGGCTAATTCGAATTCGTTTAATTCTTTGATCCCATTACCATTATAATCTTTATATATGTAAATACCTTGCCCTAAAGGCACTTCCACAAAGGTAAATGCCCTTTTAGGCTCTTGGCCAGAACCAATTTCGTAAAATGTAGTGCTAGTGAACATGCCTTGTAAAAAATTGCCTTCATGTTTTATTCTGGCAATATTATTTTCATCGTTTTTTAAATTGACATTTGAACGCATCACTTCTAATTTTCTATATAAATAATTGACAGACCACATGGAATTTTTATTTCCATTAAAATCGGCATTAAAATTAAATGAATTTGCATTGGTACTGGTTGCTAAATCATTTAAATACGGATTCTTATCTAATCTATGATTATAAGCCAATTGAATTGTCTTGTTAATGTTTGTGCTATTTTTAATATAAATACCGATATCGCTAAATGCAAAACTATTTTGTTTAAGCGAATCCTTTAAATTAAAATTACTTTGATTATTTTCTAATTCTTGCGTAAGCCCAATATTAATAAATTTAAAATTACGCTCTACATTCGATTTTTGGTTAAAGTAATTTGTGCTTGTAAAGTCGTATTGTGATCGGCTAAGCATTAGCGAAGTGCTGTTGTTTAGCTTCCAATCTTTATTTAAAAAACTCCCTAAAACTAGATGTTGTATTGCATTGTATTGATGCTGTTGATTTAAAAAATTTGCTTTATATTCTAAATAATTATACTCATTTTTTAAAAGCTTAGTATTGTAAGTAATCCAAATTTCGTTTGTTTTAATGGCAGGAATTAAACTATATATCCTTGCAAATTGAATTGGTCGATAATTCTCTACTGCATTAAAATGCTTATCTGTCAATTCTATCGCAATCGAATTAATTAATTTTAAACTATTGCTAGTGTCGGCACTTAAATTTATTTGATTCCGAATAATCGTTTTGTTTGCAAATCCAATATTGTCTTTGTCGCCAATAGTTGAATACAAATTTAAATCTCTATTACTAAAAGCCATTTCGTTAGAAACAAACCAATTTCTTTTGGGCGAATAAGAAAAGCCAATGCTCATTTGTTCTTGTTGCTTTGGTGTAATGAGCTTTACAATTGGCTCAAAATTACCCTGCGGTATACCCGATATGGGCTGCACCCATTTATAAACACGTCCATTTGCACTGTTATTTAGTAAAATATAATTACCCGCATTGGGGCCCACATCTGTAAATGCAAGTTTAAATTGCTGACCAGTATATTTAGGATTGTAGACATAAATGAGATAGCCTAAGCTGTCTTTTTTTTGATACAAAATTTGGTTTGGATTTAAATCTGTGCTGTCGGCAGAGCTATAAAAAGCCTGATCTAATTGATCGCCTATGCTACTTAAAAATAATTTTTGATCGCTAGAAAGGTTTTGTAAAAAATTAATATTCTTATTATCTTTTTCGTTATAATAGTTAAGTGTAAAATCAATTTTTTTTGATTTAAAATTTGCCTTGGCAATATTAACCGTTCTACTATAACTTCTTTCAGAATATTCAAACTCTATAATTATTCTAGCATAAGCCGTAATCATTTTTCTATTAGTAAAAATAATTTCTGCTGTATTGTAATCTATTGTATAGTCTTGGTTCTCTCCTCTTTTTAATAACTCGCCATCAATGTACACTCTTTCTGTACCTGCCATAACAATTAAATAAGATTCGTTATTGGGTCCTTTAATCTTATAGGGCCCTTGACTACCTTCGGTTCCAAGGAATTCATATTTAAAATACTTTCCTTTTGCAATGGCAGACCCTATGGTTAGATCATAATTATTTTGTTGGGTGCTTAGCAGTACTCCTTTTCCTTTTTTTAAATAATTTAAAAAATAACTCTCTCTGCTTTTTAATTCAAAATCTCCTGCAATTAATTTACTATTTGTATTATTCACCTGAATAAACACCCTATCAAATTCTTGTAGTTGTTGGGTATTGCCTTCTGCTTGCACTGGTATATTATCATCCGAAATAACAGCCAATAAATCTATTTCATTATTGAGCTTTCCAGCTAATTGTAAATTAAAAGAAGACAATACACCTAAATCTTGTGCATTGCCAATGCTAATCGATCGAGCAATACTACCAGACTTTGACAAGCCATTGTCTATAGTCAAAGTTGATGCCGATTGCGTAGTCATTAAAAAAGGATCTGCAATGATTGCTTTTCTTTGAAATAAGGAAAGGCTGTCTTTGTGAAAATACTTTTTAGTTAAGAATGAAGGCGGAACGGTGCTAGTTTTGATTGAATCAGGGCCTATTTGATCGGTGCTGGCAAAAGCATTTGCCCCAGTTATCAATAAAATAAATACAATAAAGCCCTTAAAGTGCATCCTCAGTTTACAATTGGAAGTAAAACGAAGAAAGTAGTGCCTTTATTGGCTGAACTTTCAAACCAAATTTCGCCATCAAGGGGTAGCAAATTATTTTTAACTATGGCCAGCCCTAAACCCATGCCACTATTTTTGGTTGTAAAACTTGGTTCAAAAATATTTGCTTGAATCGCTTCGGGTATACCAATGCCATTGTCTTCCAATTTTATCAATAACTTGTTGGAGGAAATAGCTAAATGCAGCTGAATGATTGGATGTTCGATTTGGTCAACTGCTTGAATCGCATTTCGAAATAAATTATTAAAAATACTGATAAAGTTATCTTTGTTTCCTAAAACCTTAAGGTCATTGGGTGTTTCATCATTGATGATAAATTTTACATTTGCCGAGTGCTTGAATAAATCAAAAGAAGCCCAAAGCGCATCTTTAATAGCAAGCGCTTCTGTTTTATGATTCGGCATTTGTGCGTAGTTTGCAAATTCATTTGCAATATTAGTTAAGTTGTCTATTTGCTGAATAAATGTTTTAGCAAAATTTTCGAATTTTTCTTTAAAGTTTTCGTCTTGGGCTTGGTGCGCTCTCTCTAATAGCTGCAAGCCTAGTTTCATTGGGGTTAATGGGTTTTTAATTTCGTGTGCCACTTGCTTTGCCATCTCTTTCCATGCACTCTCTCTTTCGGATTTTGCTAATTTATTTGCGCTTTCTTCTAAATCGAGGATCATTTTATTATACGCTTTAATCAAGGAACCTATTTCGTCATTTCGATTCCAATTAATCGTTTTCATTTTTTGACCAAGTTTAATTTTAATAAGTTGATCTTGAATAAGACTGAGAGGTGCGGTAATTGATTTAGCAATAAAAAATGCGATTGTAGCAATCAAGAAAACAATTAACACATAACTATTAATAATCGTAGTAATAAAGACAGCTATCTTTTGATTGTAATCTGCCGCATTAGCAAAATAAGGCAAATTTAAATAGGCAATGATTTCTGAATTGGTATTGCTAATAGGTATATATGCAGATAGATAATTTAAATTACCCACTTGTTCTTTGGTAATAATTTCAGATTGTGCATCTAACGACAAGCTAATATAGGCGCTAGGATTCATACAGTTAGCAGTTATGCCAGATTGAACCAACATAGGGCGCGTACTTAATAGTAAATCACCATTGAGCGCATATAAATTAATGTCACGCTGATATAAATCTGCGACTTGTTGAAATGCTTGTACAAAATCATCTTGCTGAACAGATTTGGTTATGGCTTGCCTGCCTACTTTTTTAATAATAACCTGTTGAATTGCATGCAAGTTTTTACTTAATATTTCTTCTTGTTGGGAGCTGTTTAAATTACTTATATATTGATAAGTTACTACCCCCATAATAGTGATGGAAATGATAATCGTAAAAAGTAATGATAATTGCACCCTGGTTTTAAATAACAATTGCAATCGTTTGGAAATAGCCGAAAAAGTAAATTGAACTTGTGTTTCGTTTAGTAAAATACCAATAAAATAAATTATTAGAAATAATATTAGAAAAATTAAAAACACATACGCAAAAAAGGAAATATAATTTACTAGGCTATTTTTAGCTTTACTAACCACAATCACAACTTCTTGATTTGGTCGGTAAACCAAGTGATTGTAGCCATTCATCACTTGACTTGAATTGTTTTTGGCTAAAAACTCATTGGGTTTTGTTTTATAAGGATAATCGCCTTTTTGAGAAATTAATTTGTTTGATTTATATATTGCATAAGCGTATTGGCTAAAATCTTTATTGATCCTTAAATTTCCTTCCAGAAATAATTCTGGATAAATATTATCTTCTCTAAAATAATTTGCGTTGATGGCCATAACCACCCATGCGCTGCTATTATTTATGTTGTACTTAATTTTCGCGAAATAATTTAGCTGCCCGTAATTATTGGTTAGAAAAAACAAACCTTGATTGGTAGTGGGTTCACAATTTTTAATAATAAACGAATCTAATTGCTCGTATTTTTCGCGGTCTTTTTTATTGTTTAGAAAATAAACGTTTCCTGTTCTGCTATATTTTGAAAAGTATCCATTTAAATAATTCGCATTTAATTTTTCTATTATTTGGTCACTGTTTGGTTGCGTTTTAGCTAATTGATTAATAATGATAGGATCCTTGCTTGCTTTGATTAATATACTATCTAAAAGGTATTCCGCAATGGGATCGTTTGCAATTTCTAATTTAGCAACAAGCAACTCCCTGTTTTGAATTTCTTTTGATTCAATATTTATACTTAATAAATAAACCGATTGAATAACAAATAAAGAAATAATAGAAAGAATTGCAGCAACTGTAAAATAATGTCGATCAGCAAACTTGCTTTTAGATAGTACCCATATTACGGCAAAAGATAAAATAGCAATTACGCATAAAGTGCTGGCTAAAAAATAAGCACTCGTTAAAATGAAAAGCAAGCATAGGCTTGCTAATTTCCATTGCTTGCGCAAATAATTTTGATCAACTATTGATGTTAAAGTAAATAGGCATAAATAAAATATATAACAAGCGAGTGATATAATAGCTAAGCCCATTAAACTATGAACAGTCAGTGTCTCTATATTAAAAAAATCAAAAGAGATGCTTGAATCTAAAACTAAGGCCTTTATAAGTGCTAACAATCCGTAACTAAGTACCAATACCACTGTTTGTACAAACAATAGCGTAGTAATTGTATTGATTTTTATTTGATGAACAAACGTTTTAGAAATAAACCATACTATAAGGAAAATTAAAATAAGATTAAAGGCTAGGTCGCCGAGTGATGGAAAAATAAAATTACTGGCAAATAAATTAGGATTAAATATAGGAAGTCTAAAAATTTCTGCTGGAAATTTAAAATGAAATGTGGCGGTTCTGATGCTTAACAAACACGCGAATAGGGTTAATAGCGCAATTACATTCGATTTTCTTTTGGCTATAAGTAATAAATACACTACTAATGCAATGAGTGTAAAAATGATAGCAAGCATCTCTAAGCAAGCTCTTATGTAAAAATGATGCGCTACCAGTTTATTAAGATCGAGTGATACTTGAAATAATTTTTCCCCATTAAGGTCTAGGATGTCTTTACCGTCTGATGCATTTGCTTGATTCAATAATATATATTCGGGTGCATTTAAATGCGCATCGAATTTGTTTTGCAAATACTCGTTTTCATATGCAAACGAAGATTTAACTGGCAATACAAAGAGTAATGTATTGGCTAATTTAGTTTCTTTAAATATAATGTAGTAGGCGTTTTTATGCTTTTTAAAAGAATAATTTGGCAAGGCCTTTAGTTCGCTTTCGGAAAATCCAAGCGCGTTAGATGTCCAATATTGTAATCGATTTTTATGATAAACAATTGCCATCGCATTTTGAGATTTTGCTAATCGATTAAGCGCTTGCCATTTACTTTTATTGGCTTTAGGGCTTTGCGACAGTAAAACGTTTTGAATAAGTGTATCTGCTAAAAATAGCTTTGCGTTATTTAAATCATGATGAATGATTGTTTGAATTTTATTTGCACTGCGGCTGAGTAACTGCTGTGGTTGATAAAAATATATACTAATTGCTGCTGCAAAAGAAAATAACAGCGCAATGAAAAGAAAAAACTTAGGCGTATATTTTATGCTGCTCATTTAAATTAATTTTTTACGAAAAATATTTGCCCGCCACAATTATTTTTTTGAGCACCGGTTACAGATGCTAAGCAATTATTTTCGTTTCTATATCTTAACACGCCCAAATACGCAAATACTAAAGCTTCTTTGAATTCTATTAATACCTGGTTGGGTATAATTAGTTGTGTATTAGTATGCGCGCTAATTCTTTCTATTAAATAACTATGATAGGCTCCGCCACCAGTAATTAACATCGAAGCCGGTATGTCGCTCTTATGACAGGCAGCAATTTGCATGGCAATGTGTTCTACCAATGTTGCTAAAATATGATTTTCACTTAAGTTATATTTAGCTACCCTTGGATAAATGTTTTGCAGCACCCATTCTTTTCCTAAAGATTTTGGAAATGCTTGATGATAATAATCTAATTTATTTAATTCCGCTAATAGCTCGGGGTTTACCGTACCCGATCTTGCTAATAATCCTTCGTTGTCAAACAATAGATTTTTATCTGACAAATAATGATTCAATATCATATTTGCCGGACAAATATCGTAAGCTAATCTTTGGCCGTTTAATTCAAAAGAAATATTGGCAATGCCGCCAATGTTTAAACAGTAATTATATGATGAGAATAAATCTCTATCGCCAATTGGCACCAAAGGTGCACCTTGTCCGCCCATCGCTACATCCATTTTTCTAAAATCGCAAATGGTTGTTATGCCGGTATTTGCAGCAATTACAGCCCCTGCGCCAATTTGCAATGTTAAGCCATTTTCCGGTTGATGAAAAATGGTATGGCCATGCGAAGCAATAAAATCAAGCTCCGTTATATTATGTTTTTTTATAAACTCGCTAATGTTTTCGGAAAAATAATTTCCAAGGGCGGTGTCTAATAAATGAATGGCTAAAGCCGAGGTGTTTTCTGCATTGGCTAATTTACCTTTCCAATCTTCGGAATAAGGGTAACATGCTGTATGAATAATTTCATATTCCCAACCATTATTCGTTAAAATAAATTTACAATAGGCTAAATCTACACCATCTAAAGAAGTGCCAGACATCAAGCCAATCACATAATATACTTGCATAAGCGAATATAATTATTTTATAGGCATAAAACAGAAAAGGCGGGACAAGCCCGCCTTTTCTTAGTGTTATATAAATTACTGTACGCTTACTTTTTGAATAGCCACATTGTTTCCTTCGCGAACTGCTACGAAATAAATTCCAGCTGCTTGCTTAGTTAAATCTACCGAGGTAAATAACAATGATTTTGTTGGGTAGTTTTCTTCGAAAACAACTCTTCCTGTTAAATCCATTACCTTAATGGAAGAAGCTCCTTTAACATTTGCTTTAACATAAAACTTGCCAGTTGAAGGATTAGGATAAACTTCGAAGCCCTCTACTTTATTGTTTGATATACCTGCTGCGGTTCTAACAGAACCCCATTTAGCTACACCACCTGCACTTGCAGAAGTATTGAATCCACCAGCCCATCCGTTGTTAATATCGTTGAAACGAATGCAAGTGTGTTGGTCTTTATCGATACTGATCCATGTTTGTGCACCATCTTCTGTATAAGCTGCACCCATTCCACCCGAAGTTGAATTAGCTGAAGTAGTAAACCAAGTATCTGTACCAGCTACATTTTCAATTGCATTGAAATCATAAACACCTGCAACCGTATCGATGCCCGCATAATCCCAAGTTAATCCACCATCTTCAGAAATGATAAATGTATTAACCGCTGCAGTTGTGTTTGCCATTACTCCAACAGCAAAATCTTTATCTTGAAAAGAGATGCTTGGAATTGCGGTTCCATCTGTGCTATCTAATGGCGTAGTGCCTAAAGCCCAAGTTTGGCCCATGTCTTTACTCAATAAAATACGACCGAAGGTAGTTGGATAAACAAATGTGCTATCATGAGCAGCAAAATATCCAACCGTTCCATATTCAGTAGCTAAAGCAGTAGCTAAAGGCGTGCATGGAATATTTGCGCTAGGTACGCGAGTCCAATTAACACCACCATTGGAGGTTGTATAAATTTCAAAATAACCATTTGCTGGATCGCCAGCTGCAATACCATTTTGTGCATCAAAGAAATGCACCAAATTAATAAAAGAACTTGCATTGGTAAATGTACCTGCAGAAATTTTCGTCCAGTTTGCACCAGCGTTTACTGTTTTATAAATACCTTGTAAGCCAATTGCAGCAGTTACTGGGTAGATAGAAGCATAAGCCGTATTTGCATCAA
The DNA here is from genome assembly GCA_903828245.1 of uncultured bacterium. Taxonomy (GTDB): domain Bacteria; phylum Bacteroidota; class Bacteroidia; order Sphingobacteriales; family Sphingobacteriaceae; genus CAIKLP01. The sequence goes on from CAIKLP010000009.1 coordinate 69,083, forward strand.
TTGCAGAAATATTTGCTAATCCATAATTGTTTAATGCAGTAGCCGTTGTTCCTTTTACTGCACCTGCTAACCAAGAATAACCACCATCGTTAGTTACACTAAAATCGCGAATGGTTGCAGCTCCGCCAGATCCGTCGTAAGCAACAGCCCATACAATATTTGAATCTACAACATCAAAGTCGTTGATGCCTCTAGAAACTGCTGTGAAACCAGAATTTTGCACATGAAATGCTTGTTGAGCAGATGCAGAAAATCCTGCAACTACCAATGATAATAAGAGTAAAAGTTTTGTTTTCATAATCTATTTTTTGTGGATGTATAAATCTTTCGCAAGTTAATAAAATTGGAAGAAACAAGCTAATTTTAGCTTTCAAAGGCCGAAATTGGGTTATTTGGGTCTTTCAATATATCCATTAAAGAGTAATTCCAGGGTTTCCAAAATGCTTCGAGCACTTGCGCATAGGTTTTGTTTACCCATTCGTCGAATGGTGCTTTAGCAAAAAAACCGTTGATAGCGCTCACATAAATTTTATGTTCATGTGTCACAAAATCATATTGCATAATTTGATTAAATAAATAATTAGAATAAAAAACTTTTGCGCAAAATTCTTGTAATTGTTTTGCAGTAATAGGCTGATTATTTATTTTTTCGAATAAATTTTGGTGATAGATTTTATTCGCGCCGTTGTCTTGTAAGCAAATTAAAATAGCCTTATTTTTTATTCGCAATAAAAATGTCATAGTGTTAATCTCGTTTCGATGCTCAAATGGAGCAAGACTTTCGTCGTTTTCAACATTTAAAATAAATAAGGAAAATGGCTTAGCCTCTTCGGCATCTATTTCAAAAATAATGCCTTGTAAAAAAAATAATAGGTTTTTAAATTTTTCGACTAAGGCTGGCGATAAATCAAAAGTCTCTCCTCTTTGTTGGTTAATAAGGCCGTGCTTTACTTCTTTATAAATTAAACCGTAAGAAATTAAACCAGACCAAAAAAATAAGGTCCATTCCGAAATTTGTGCAAG
>CAIKLP010000010.1 GCA_903828245.1 uncultured bacterium
ATAATTCGTTTGGCTTATGGTACATCCTATTACCCAAACCTACACTATCTAGTACTTCTATGGCTCGGGTGGTTCTCGCTTCTTTTGCAATGCCAGCATAAACCAAAGGCAAAGCAACATTTTCTAAAGAACTTGATCTAGGCAATAAATTAAAAGTTTGAAAAACAAAACCAATTTCTTTATTTCTAATTTCAGCTAATTCATTATCATTTAAATTACTAACGTCTGTTCCATTAAGAATATAAGATCCTTTGGTTGGGGTATCTAAGCATCCTAAGATATTCATTAAGGTTGATTTTCCTGAACCAGATGGACCCATTAAAGCCACAAACTCTCCTTTATAAATTTCTAAATCTACACCACGCAAGGCAAAAATTTCTTCAGAACCAATTACATATCGTTTACCAATATCTTGTAATTTAATAAGCACTTGCTTTTCCATTTTTGTATTTTTTATAAAGCTGAAATTAGCATAATAGCAGCTATATCAAAAGAAATTTTCGTAACAAATATCCTACAATTATTTTTGCTCAATCACCTTAGGCACTCTAAAATAGTCGGTGTCTTTTTTGGGTGCATTAGCTAAACCCTCTTCATGTGTAATTGTTTGAATTACTTCATCTTTTCTTAATACATTGACTTCATCATTCATATAAATCAAAGGCGCTACCATACTGGTGTCCACTTCATTTAAAGTTTCCATAAAATCAAGAATTCGATTCAAATCTGCTTCAATTTTAACTTTCTCTGTTTCGTTAAATTGTAATCGTGCTAAATGAGCAATTTTTTCTACTAAATCTTTATCTATTCGCATAGTTTTGCAATTTTTGATTGATGATATTAAATACTTCTGAACTTAATTTTTCGAGGCCACCTTCTGCTTTATAGGCAGCAGTATCTATGGGTTGATGAACAAAAACTTTCATAACTCCGGGTATAGAACCGGCTGTTTTGCCATTTCCGGGCATCAATTCGTAATTATTTAAAAAGGTAACGGGCAAAATTGGCACATCACAATCTATGGCAATTTTGAACGCACCACTTTTGAATTCGAGCATTTCTGGCGCAATTAAAGACATCGTGCCTTCGGGATATAAAATCAAACTTTGCCCCTCTTTTACATTTTGTTCCACTTTTTTCAAGGCCCTATAAGAAGCAATTTTACTGTCTCTATCTACCGGCACATCTACGGTTTGAAAAAATAATTTCAATACTGGGTGTTTTAATAATTCTACTTTACCCATAAAATGGTAATCGCCTGCAATTCCCACACAAATTAATGGGGTATCTAAATAAGAGGAATGGTTGGCAACAATTACCATGGGTTTGCTAAAATCGATGGGCTGCTCATATTCGAAATGATGGCCGTAAAAACCTAGCTTAAAGGCTAATTTACACCAAAACTTACGCAGGTTTCCTAGAAATACATTTCTTTCGCGTTTCCTTGTAGCATAATAAAATAAGGGATACATGATAAAAAATACCAATGCAACCATAAACATATACCATACAAAATGAAGCTTTCTGAGAATTTTCATCGTTGAATTTTGAATTATTGAATGCCCAGCAAAAATATTAATTTTTAAGCAATTTTTGTGCCTTAAAAGTACTCATTTTTTATTACTTTCGGCCTATGGAAACAGTTGTAAGCGGAATTAGATCTACGGGTAATTTACACCTAGGAAATTACTTCGGGGCAATGAAGAATTTTATTAAAATGCAGCAGGAATACAATTGCTATTTCTTTATTGCCGATTACCATTCTTTGACCACCCATCCAAATCCTCAAAACTTACACCTACATGTAAAAAATGTACTGGTAGAATATCTTGCAGCAGGCATCGATCCCGAACAATCAACTATTTATGTTCAATCCGATTTACCTGAAATTGCAGAACTCTATTTACTATTAAATATGAATGCTTATTTAGGAGAGTTAGAAAGATGTACTTCTTTTAAAGATAAAATTAGAAACAACTCCGAAAACATCAATGCAGGATTATTAACCTATCCTGTTTTAATGGCAGCCGATATTATCATTCACAAAGCCACTAAAGTGCCCGTTGGCAAAGACCAAGAGCAACATTTAGAAATGGCCAGAACATTTGCCAATCGATTCAATAGAATGTATGATACCGAATATTTTCCAGAACCTCATGCATTTAATTTTGGCACGCAATTAGTTAAAATACCAGGCTTAGATGGAAACGGTAAAATGGGGAAATCCGAAGGCGAAAATAATGCTGTTTTTTTAGCAGATAGCCCCGATCAAATTCGTAAAAAAGTAATGAAAGCGGTAACCGATGCGGGACCAACAGAACCAAACCAAGAAAAACCAGCAATCATTCAAAATTTATTTGACATCATGAAAGCGGTATCACCTGATAGTAATTATCAATATTTCGACGAATTATACAATAATCAACAAATTAGATACGGTGATTTTAAAAAGCAATTAGCAGAAGATATCATTGTTTTTACCAGCCCTATCCGAGAAAAAATACTTGAAATAGGTGCTAATGCCGATTATTTAAAGAAAGTAGCCAAAAATGGTGCAGATAAAGCACGCGAAAGTGCCAGTAAAACAATAAAAGAAGTACGTGAAATTATCGGGTTTAAATCGTTTTAATTTTTGTATTTTCAAAGCTTGATAAATAGTTAAACACAATTGAAATTTTTATAAAGATGCATATAGCAATAGTTGGAAATATTGGCGCAGGTAAAACAACACTTACCGAATTATTAGCTAAACATTATCATTGGGAACCTCAATATGAGGCGGTAGATGATAATCCCTATTTAGAAGATTTTTACCAAGACATGAAGCGTTGGGCTTTCAACTTGCAAATCTATTTTTTGAATTCAAGATTTAAACAAATAGTAGCAATTCAAAGAGGAGATAAACCCATTGTTCAAGACAGAACAATTTATGAAGATGCTTATATATTTGCAGCTAACCTTCATGACATGGGCTTAATGTCTAGTCGTGATTTCAATAATTATTTAAGTGTTTTTGAATCTGTTAAAGAGTTTATCAAACCACCCGATTTATTAATTTACCTAAAGGCTTCTGTGCCTACATTGGTGAATCAAATTCAAAAAAGAGGCAGAGAGTATGAGTCTGGTATACGTTTGGATTACTTATCAAAATTAAATGAACGTTACGAGAACTGGATTGATTCTTATAAAGAAGGTAAACTCTTAACTATTCATGTCGATAAAATGAATTTTGCAGAAAAGCCAGAAGATTTAGGAGAAATTATTCAAAGAATTGACACCGAAATTTTTGGTTTATTCCCCTCTACCTCGAATAAAACTAAATCAAAAAAATAATGAAAGTTGCGGCAATTATACCTGCAAGATATGCTTCTACTCGGTTTCCGGGAAAGCCACTTGCAGACATTGCAGGCAAAACTATGATAGAACGGGTTTACGAGCAATGTAAACAATTGGCTTCGCTTGACAATGTAATTGTAGCAACAGACGACGAAAGAATAGCAGCAGAAGTCAATCGATTTGGTGGACAAGTATGCATGACCGCAAGCAGCCATTTAACCGGTACCGACCGAATTTGGGAAGTAGTAGAAAGCTTGAATTTAGCGGCAGATGTGATTATCAATGTTCAAGGAGACGAACCCTTTATTCAACCTGCACAATTACAATTAATCATAGATTGTTTTAAAGATCCTATGACCCAAATCGCTACGTTGGTTAAACCCATTAACGATTCAGCAGTTTTATTTAATCCGAATACGCCAAAAGTAATTTTAGACCAACATCAATTTGCTATTTATTTTTCAAGACAAGCCATTCCTTTTTTAAGAAATGAAGAAACAGAAAATTGGATCAATAAACACGCCTATTTTCAACACATAGGTATCTATGGTTATCAAAAGCAAGTATTAAAACAAATTATACAATTAGCCCCAAGTAAATTAGAACTAGCCGAATCATTGGAACAGTTGAGATGGATTGAAGCCGGTTTTAAAATCAAAACAGCCATCACCAATCAATCTACCATTGCTATTGATACCCCAGAAGATTTAACATTAGCAATAAATATTTTTAATCAACAAACAAATGGAAACGAAAGATTGTAACGGAAATTTACTCGCTCAAGGCGATACAGTAATGGTGAACAAAACCTTGAAAGTAAAGGGTTCTAGCCTTACCCTAAAACAAGGAACTGTATTAAAAAACATCCGTTTAATAGACGAAGCAGATGCCATAGAGGTAAAAGTTGATAAAAGTGTTTTGGTATTAAAGACAGAATTTTTAAAAAAGAAAAGTTGATGAGTAAACAAATTTTACACCTTGCTGCAAGCAGAGGACATGCTCATCATGGATGGCTTGATAGTAAGCATAGCTTTAGTTTTGCGAATTATTATAATCCCGAAAGAATGCAATTTGGGGTATTAAGAGTGCTTAACGATGATACCGTTGCAGCAGGAATGGGTTTTGGAAAACATGCGCATGATAATATGGAAATTATCAGTATTCCATTAGCCGGTGATCTAGAACATGCAGACAGCATGGGTAATACAACGGTGATTAAGAATGGAGACATTCAGGTTATGAGTGCTGGTACTGGTATTACCCATAGCGAATACAATAAAAACAAAGACCAAGAAGTTAAATTTTTACAAATTTGGATTTTCCCGAATAAGCAAAATGTGGCACCTCGTTACGATCAAATTACTTTAAATTTAGCAGATAGACACAATCACCTACAACAAATCATTTCGCCAAACGAAAACGAGGAAGGTGTTTGGATTCATCAAAATGCTTGGTTTCATCTTGCTAAATTTGATCAATATTTTACTTCAGAATACACAATGAAAGATCCTTTAAATGGCTTATATATATTCAATTTGAGCGGTCAGGTGCAAATTAACGATCAAATATTACACCCTCGAGATGGCTATGGAATTTGGGAGACAAACAACATCCGTATCAAAGCCATTACCGAATCCGAATTTTTATTGATGGAAGTTCCAATGATATCGGCTAAATGAAAATTCTTCGACTCCTAATATTTTTTATTGGTCTTGTGCAAATATGCAATGCACAAGAACCACAAACTGATAAAGGAAAAATAGACTTCTACCCTAGTTTTAAATCTAATTTTATTCCTGCCATCGATCTTGCCATTTGGTTACCTACTAACTACGATGCCAATCAAAAATATTCGGTTTTATATTTACAAGATGGTGGTTCTTTGTTTGATGCAAAAATTACTTGGAATCAACAGGAATGGGGCATTGACGAATGTCTTGATTCTTTAATCGCTGCAAAAAAAGTAACAAATATGATTGTAGTGGGCATTTACAATAGCGGGAAAAATAGACATGCTAGTTATTTTCCGCAGAAACCTTTCGAACAAATGACCGCAACAGATCAGCAAATTATTTTTAACGCCGCTAGAACTGCTGAGCAAAAATTATTTCATACTAAAATATATTCCGATAGTTATTTGAAATTTATTGTCGAAGAATTAAAACCATTTGTTGATCAAAAATATGCTACGCTAACAGATGCAAAGCATACCAGCATTGGTGGCTCCAGTATGGGTGGTTTAATTTCCATATATGCCATTTGCGAATACCCGCAAATTTTTGGCGCTGCCATGTGTTTATCTACCCATTGGCCCGGTATTTTCGAATCTGCAGACAATCCCTTTCCCATTGCATTTGAAAATTATTTGACGCTTCATTTACCTCAAGCAAGCACGCATCAAATATACTTTGATTACGGCACAGCTACTTTAGACGCTATTTACGAACCCTATCAATTACAAATCAATCAAATTTTTCAGCGTAATGGCTACCAACCACATCAATTTAAATGCAATAAATACGATGGCGCCGAACACACTGAAAATGCTTGGAGCGCTAGATTAAACGATCCTATTTTATTCTTATTTAAAACCCATTCTCGGAATTAAATTTGTACTTTTAGGGTATGACATTAGATGCCAACCATACCGAAAAAAATGAATTACATTTGCGCAATAAACACCGCAGCAGATATAATTTTCAACAACTTTGCTATACCTGTAAAGAATTATTGCCCCATGTTTTTACCAATAAATTTGGCGAAAAAACCATCGATTTTGCTAATCCAGCATCTGTCATCGTTTTAAATAAAGCATTACTTAAACAATACTACGATATCCATAGCTGGGACATTCCAGCTGGTTATTTATGTCCACCAATTCCTGGCAGAGCTGATTATATTCACTATGTTGCAGACTTATTGGCTAGTTTTAATAACAATAAAATTCCTAGGGGAAAATCCATTAAAATATTAGATGTAGGTGTGGGTGCCAATTGTATATACCCTATTATTGGATTGAAAGAATACAATTGGGATTTTGTTGGATCTGATATCGACTTCGAAGCCACTATTTCGGCTAAAAAAATTATAGATGCCGATAAAAAATTAAAAGGTCGCATCGATATTCGATTACAAAAAGACAAAAAAATATTTTTTGAAAATATTCTTGATAAAGAGGAACTCATTGATGCTTGTATCTGCAATCCACCCTTTCATGCCTCTTCTAAAGAAGCAAAAGATGCTGCGAAGAAAAAATGGGAAAAATTAAAGAAAAGTGAAAGGCCCGAAAACCTATTGAATTTTGGTGGTCAAAACAATGAACTTTGGGTAAAAGGTGGAGAAGAAACCTTTGTGAGAGAGATGGCCAAAGAAAGTCAATTGTTTGGTAAAAACTGTTTCTGGTTTACCACACTTGTCGCTAAAAAAGCAAACCTTGCCAGCATCTACCGCATGTTGCACAGCTTAAATCCGGTCGAAGTAAAAACAATTACCATGGCACAAGGGCAAAAAGAAAGCAGGATTGTTGCTTGGACATTCTTAAGCGAAACAGAACAACAAGATTGGATTCAAAAAAGATGGAAAGCAACAAAATAATTAAACTCTTGATGTTGTTTTTGATACTAAGCTGCAATGCATTTGCACAGTATCAAAACGATGTGCTCGGCAATGGTTTCGAACAACAAAAAATTAGGATGCCCGACGATTACGAAGGCAAAGTAGTTATCACTTTAGTTAGAAAACAGCAGCAACAAAAAAAAGCCGTACTTTATATTCATGGTTTTTGCGATTATTTTTTTCAAGAGGAATTAGCTAAAGAATATCTCGCCAATGGTTTCGATTTTTATGCCATTGATTTGCGCAAATACGGCCGCTCTTTACTTGATCACCAAATTCCAAATAACTGTAAAAATATAAAGGAGTATTATGCAGATATCGACACCGCATTGGCAATTATTCAACAAGAAGGACACGATAGCATTCAAATCAATGCCCATTCTACCGGAGGGCTCATCGCTTTAGCCTATGCCCAAGCGCATAGTCAAAATGCAAATAACCATTTGTATAAATTGATTTTAAATAGTCCTTTTGTAGACATGAACCAGTCCCCTTTTAATGAAAAAATTGCGATTCCTACAGTGGCATTTTTCGGGAGATTTTTTCCGAAAATTAAAGTACCAGATGGCGTTTCTACCCTTTATGGAGAAAGCATTGCTAAGCAATATCATGGTGAATGGGAATACAATATGAATTGGAAACCTTTAGTAGCATTCGATGTAAATGCGGGTTGGCTGCATGCTATTTATCAAGCACAAAAACGCATTCAAAAAAATTACCAAATCAAACAAGCCATTTTAGTGTGTTGTTCGGATCATGCTACCTACGAAAATGTTTATTCCGAAAAATTACAAAAAGGAGATGCTGTTTTATCTGTAAACGACATCCAAGTTATTTGCAGCAAATTTAAGAGCCAAGTGAAAATCAAAATTATTCCAGGTGGTTTACACGATTTAGCACTTTCAGAAAAATCTATTAGATCGCTTTATTTTCAAAGTATTTTTGAATAATTAGAGAGTTATTCGGCTTATGTGAATAAATATAATCGGGATTGATAACAGATAAAAGCGAATTTTTTTTACTTTTGAATCCCGTAACGTAATAGTCTTTTTCTGACTATTGATTCACAATTTAAGCTAAAATCAATGACCAAGTATGTATTTGTTACGGGTGGTGTTACTTCTTCTTTAGGAAAAGGCATTATCTCCGCTTCTCTTGCTAAATTATTACAAGCAAGAGGCTATCGAGTAACCATTCAAAAGTTTGACCCCTATATTAATATTGATCCAGGAACCTTAAATCCTTATGAACATGGCGAATGCTATGTGACCGAAGATGGTGCCGAAACCGATCTAGACCTTGGCCATTATGAGCGTTTCTTGAATGTTCCAACTTCTCAAGCAAATAATATCACCACGGGCCGTATTTATCAAAATGTAATTAATAGAGAGCGCGAATGCCAATATTTAGGTAAAACTGTTCAAGTTATTCCTCACATTACCGATGAGATTAAAAGAAATTTTAAAATTTTAGGTGAAAGCGGCGATTACGATATCGTTATTACCGAATTAGGAGGCACTGTAGGCGACATCGAATCTTTACCATACATCGAAGCCGTTCGTCAATTTAAATGGGAATTAGGAGCTAATAATGCGATTGTAATTCACTTAACTTTAATTCCATTTTTAGCGGCTGCCGGCGAATTAAAAACTAAACCAACACAACATTCGGTTAAAATGCTGTTAGAATATGGTATTCAACCAGATATTCTGGTTTGTAGAACCGAGCACCATATCAATATGGAAATAAGGAAAAAAATTGCCTTATTCTGTAATGTGAATATCAATTCGGTTATTGAATCTATCGACGCATCTACTATTTATGATGTGCCTTTGTTAATGCTGAAAGAAAATTTAGATAAAACGGTTTTAGCTAAATTAAAATTATCAGGAAATAAAGAACCCAATTTAGATTCTTGGAAATACTTCTTGGGTAGGTTGAAAAACCCAACTAAAGATGTTCGCATTGGTTTAGTTGGCAAATATGTTGAATTACCCGATGCCTATAAATCTATCATCGAATCGTTTATTCATGCAGGTGCTAGCAACGAATGTAAAGTGAATGTAGAATACATTCATTCTGAAAATATCAACCCAAATAATGTGGCAGAAAAATTAGGTCACTTAAATGGCGTATTAGTTGCGCCAGGCTTTGGAAACAGAGGCATTGAAGGAAAACTAGATGCCATTAAATATGTGAGAGAAAACAACATTCCATTCTTTGGTATTTGTTTAGGAATGCAATGTGCCGTGATAGAATTTGGTAGAAATGTATTGAAATTTAAAGGTGCACATTCTACAGAAATGGACGAAAAAACAAAGTTCCCTGTCATAGACATCATGGAGTCGCAAAAGAAAATCAAAAACAAAGGGGGTACCATGCGTTTAGGATCATATGCTTGCGAAATCAAGAAAAATACCAAAGCTTTCGAGATTTATGGTAAAACTAAAATCACCGAACGTCATCGTCACCGTTACGAATTCAACAACAAATTTTTAAAGCAATATAATGATGCTGGCATGATTACCTCTGGCATGAATTTGGAAAACGGTTTAGTTGAAATTATTGAATTAAAGAACCATCCGTTTTTTGTGGCGGGTCAGTTTCACCCCGAATTAAAAAGTACCGTGGCCTATCCACATCCCTTATTTGTAAAATTTGTAGCTGCAGCTGCAGATCACAAATACGGTCAAAAAATTAAAAAAAATAAATAAATAATTGATTGTCAGATAATTAAGCACCGAATTCTTTCGGTGCTTTTTTTTTACAAATTCAATGATTTAGCGTAGGTTTGCACACAGCATTACACACATAATAATGGATAGAAATACATTAACAGGCCTTTTACTAATGACAATTATATTAATTGGCTTTAGTTTTTACATGCAACCTTCGGAATCGGAATTGCAACAATTACAAAAACAAGAAGATTCTATTAAAGCAGCTAAAGCCGATAGCAGCAATACCATAGCTATCGATACCATCGATCAAAAAAGCGAATCCAGTATCGTTAAGCTAGATACTAGTAACGTATTAAGTGCAGCAACAGCAGGTAAAGAAGAATTAGTTGTAATCGAAAACGAAAAAATTAAAGCAACTATTTCTACAAAAGGCGGAAGCATTGTTGCGGTAGAATTAAAAGAGTATAAAACTTGGGATAAAAAACCCTTGTTTTTATTCGACCAAAAAGACAGCAAATTTAATTTAAGCTATACGGTAGGCAACGATTTAATCAATACCTCCGATTTATATTTCCAAAAAATTGGTTCTTCTTTTGAAGTACTCAAACAAGATTCTAACACCTTAACCATGCGCCTTGCTTCAAAGACAGGGCAATACTTAGATTTTGTGTATACCTTAAAGGGTGATTCTTATTTAATTGATTTCGACATTAAATCGGAAGGAATGAATAATATCATCAGTAATAACACAGGATATTATGATTTAAGCTGGCATGTCAACTCATTGAAAAATGAGAAAGACATGAAATTGGAAAGAAACAATACCACTATATATTATAAATACGATAAAGACGATGTGGATTACATCAGTCCAACAAATAGTGAAAATATAAAATTAGAAAGTTCGATTAAATGGGCTTCTTTTAAGCAACATTTCTTTTCATCGGTATTGATTGCTGATGAAACATTTTCGAATGGTGTGATCAATACTAATATCGATTTAAGTTCAGATAAGGTAAAGGATATGACCATGAATTTGTCTATTCCTATTAAAAGATTGCCTTCTGAAAGTTTTGGAATGAATTTTTATTTCGGTCCGAATCAATACCATATACTAGCTGCAGCTGGCAATAACCTAGAAAAACAAATTAATTTAGGTTGGGGTCCTTTAAAATACATTAACCGTTATGCAGTAATTCCAATTTTTAATTCATTAGAAAAAATGAATTTAAATTATGGTATTATCATTTTAATTTTAACCATCATTTTAAAATTAGTGCTATCACCCCTTACCTATCGTTCTTATTTATCTACTGCAAAAATGAGAATCTTAAAACCAGAAATGGATGAGATTAAAGCAAAAGTAGGCGATGACGATCAAACAAAATTACAACAAGAATACATGAAGTTATACAAAAAGGCTGGTGTAAACCCATTGGGTGGTTGCGTTCCTTTATTGTTACAAATGCCAATACTATTTGCATTTTTCTTCTTCTTTCCTTCTTCTATAGAATTAAGACAACAAAGCTTTTTATGGGTAGGCGATTTATCTACTTATGATGCTATATTTTCTTGGGGAGAAATTCCAATTATTTCCTATATATATGGTAACCACGTTAGTTTAATGTGTATATTAATGACGGCCTCTACTTTAATTTATACCCGTTTAAATAATCAAATTTCTGGCGCAACAGGCCAGATGAAATGGATGGGATACCTTATGCCAATTGTGTTTATGGGTGTATTAAACAATGTTGCGGCTGGCTTAAACTATTATTATTTTGTAGCCAACATGATGACATTTGGTCAACAATGGTTAATCAGAAAATTTGTAGATGACAGTAAATTGCACAAACAAATTCAAGAAAATAAAAAGAAACCTGCGAGTGCAAAAAAATCTAAGTTTCAACAGAAATTAGAAGACATGCAAAGAGAAAGAGAAAAACAATTGAAAGCAAAGAAATAAAAAAAAGGGAATCAGTATTGATTCCCTTTTTTTATGTAAATATTTTAAGGCTTATTCGCCCCAGCGATAAGCCGAATGATCTATATTGGCTAAGTCTAAGACCCGATCCACAACAGTGGCTGCAAGCTCTTCAAAGGTTTTAGGGTTTGAATAAAAAGAAGGATTTGCTGGACATATAATACCACCCGCTTCGGTAATGGTTTTCATGTTATTGATATGAATTAAACTCAGTGGCGTATCTCTGGCCACTAGAATCAATTTGCGGCGCTCCTTCAGAATTACATCTGCCGCACGAGTCATCAGGTCGTTGGAGACACCCGATGCAATACGTGCCATCGTACCCATACTACATGGAATAATAATCATGGTATCGTATTGAGCCGAACCAGAAGCAAAAGGCGCATAAAAGTTTTGTTTATCATAAAAATCGAAATCCGCATCTTGGGTATACTCTTGGCCAAGCTCTACTTTCCAAACATCTTTCGCGTTATCAGAAAAGACAATGGCAATTTTTTCAAACTGATTTTTCATTGCAGCTAGCTTATCCATCAATACTTTTGCATAAATGGCTCCGCTGGCACCTGTCACTCCTATAATTATTTTTCTTTTACTCATAGCTATCTAACAATAATCTCCCCGATTTGATTTAAATTTAAAAATATATTTGGATTCAGCGTAGAAAAATAAAAAAGGGCCAAAAAGATTGCTCTATTCGACCCTACATCTACCTATGAAAAACATGCACTTACGTGCATTTCAAATATAGTAATTGTATCAACTTTTTCTAAAAAAAAATGAACTTTATGCCCTTTAAAGCAAAAAACGGCCTTCTTGCTATCATTATTGTACTTTCTACACTAAGTATGGCATATGCGCAAGACGAAATTGCCAGTTTAAAACATTATTCGATGACAGAAATTCGGCAGATTCAGGAAAAATCTCCCAAAAAGTTGATTATTGATGTGTATACCGATTGGTGTTCTTGGTGTAAAAAAATGGATAAAAACACCTATCAAAATCAAGGCATTATTCAGCAATTAAATGAAAATTTTTATTTCGTTAAATTGAATGCAGAAACAAGAGATAGTATATTTTTTGATAATAAAATGTTTACCTATCAAGCACAATATAAAGCCAACGAATTAGCTGTTGCATTATTAAATGGTCAAATGTCTTATCCATCTACAGTATTCCTAGATGAAAATTTAGGACTACTAACTGTTGTTCCAGGTTACCTCACAGCAAAAGACCTTAGCCCTATTTTAAAATATTTTGGAAAAGATTTTCATATAAAAATGAAATGGGATGAATTTATTAAAACCAATTCCGAAAAATAATTTCGGAATTGGTTTAAAAATATTTATTAAATAGAATTAATCGTTGTGAACGTGTTCCACTTCAAACATAGTAGCATAATTATTTGCTAATGTTGCAGAATATGGATGAACCATAACCATAGAATACATTGAAAAATCCACGTTATTATACATTTTTGATATATCAACTTTTGTGTGAATTTCAGGAGCCAATCCGCTACCTACAATAGCTTTATATGTTCCAGGGAATGTTAAATTAATCTTTTTAACATTATTGATTGTTGGAGAATTCAATCCACCATAAAGTCCAACGTGGTGTTGAAACATTTTTGACATTCCCATCATTGAAGGCGAAGAAGAACAAGTACCTTCCGATTTTAGGAAAATGTAACCTGTGTTCCAAGACCAATACATTCCTGCCGCTCCTGTTGAAGGATCTAAAATACCTGTTCTGCTTGTTAATGGCATGGTATTTCTTAAACTGTCCACACCAATAATTAAACGAATACCAACATATTCACCTGCAGGAATATTCTTCAAATTGATTGTTCTTGTTGAATCGTATGCCTCTTTTACTAAAAAATAACTACTATCTGTTGGATAAGTATAAACCGAACCGTCTGCCTTTACTAATTCAATATTACTCACAAAATAATTAAACAATGAAAAATTCATTGTATCGTTATTCGCTGTTATATAATTTTGACCAAGATTAAAAGTGGAAGCACCAAATAAGTGTTCAAAATAAATAGATACTGGTCCAGAACCTGTTGGTGTTGGTGCAACTTCTTCTTTTTTACAAGCAGTTAAAAATACTCCTGAAAATAATACTGCAATAATTAATTTTTTCATATCTGATTTTTTAAAATGAGTAATTGATTCCTACCATTAACCTACCTTGGTGTTTGGCATTGGAATCGTTAAAATGTGAATAAATAGGCGATTGTACACTCATAATTATGGCATATTGATGATAAAAATAATCTAACTCCAAAACACCATTTATTATTGTACCATTACTTGCCAGTTGTTTAATTTTTTGATTTATATCTAATGATGCAAATTCTATCGCAGATCCAATACTTGGCATAATTACATGATCATTGAAATGGTATTGATAGAACAAATGCATATTTGAATTTAATCTATTTGCAAAACGATATTCGTTTGGATTCGTATTGGTAATTCTATAATTGACGTCAATATTAAATCCAAAGTCAGAAGGTGACTTCAGAAAATATCCTAACGACAACAAATAATCAAAACTTCCTGTGCCAGGTTGAATATGCGGATCTAACATACCGCCATAATCTAAATCTTGGTATTGACCTGTTGGTGCTTTTATTCCAAAACCTATAAAAAGGCGCTGTTTATTATGACTAGAATCAATATTTCTGTTTAAAATTTGATATCTACCTACAAATGTTAAATCCCCTAGACCTAAAACCTGTTGTTTTAGATTATCTTCCATAACCAAACGGTTATCCATATAAGGAATTGCAAATAATAATTGAACTTTTGGGGTTGGATAATACATTGCCCAAAGTTCTGTTGTCCTGTATGATCTATAATTTAACTTTCCACTGTTATTGGAATTGTAGTTTCCACTTGCATTGGTATGTATCATTCCTAAATCGGAATAAGAACTGTACCTATATCTCAGGCCTATTGTGTTTTTATTGTAGTTAGGGTTTAGTCCTACATACATATTACACATATCACAACCCGCTTTTAGAGTAGAATAGCTTATAATCATCAGGAAAAGAAAATATATTCTTTTCATTTGATCTGTTTAAAATAAGAAATTGTTATGCAATTTTTATACTAAAAACAGGTGTTTGGGAGGAGGAGATAATTTATTTAAAATTATAGAGTGATATAATTCTGCGTTATAATAAAATGCTATATAAGAATAAGTCACCATTGGAACTTGATTTTTAATGGCCTTTACATGCGCTGAAATATTTAAATCATCTTTAATTGGGAGACTACTAATTGGGGAAGCGTTTTCCTTTTCGATTTGTTTTTTTAAGTAACATTTTCCATCACACTTTAACTCAGGCTTAGCCTTGTTAATACAATACTCTTTAATAATGTAAGCTTTGTTAAGTGTATAGGCGACAAATGGAGTTACAGCCTTTGACATGGCCATTAAATACATAATTAAAACTAAAAATGTAATCCCCTTTTTCATATTTCTTTTACAAAGTTAAGAAATAAAAAAGCTTTCTGAATATTCAGAAAGCTTTTTTGGGGTGGATGATGGGGCTCGAACCCACGACCCTCGGTACCACAAACCGATGCTCTAACCAACTGAGCTACAACCACCATTTCTAATTATTGCTAATTGGAGCACAAATGTAGCATTCTCTGCCTATTTTCGCAATAATTAATGAAAAAATCTGTTCTGTTACAAATGAATTGATATTTTTGAGGATGTTCGAAATTTTCAATACCAAATTCAAGCAGTATTCGGCAAGTATTTTTGCAAATCAGCAAGGCTGGAAAATGCTCATTGGCCTATCTATTTTAGCTAGAATAATCCTTTTTCTAACAGATGGCCATAACAGCGATTTTGATTTTTTCGAAAATTGGGCCGACCGAATTGTACAATTTGGCTTTAATAATATTTATTCCATTCAAGTAGACCGATTCGAATGTGATTACCCTCCTCTTTATTTATATGTGGTTGGCGCCATTGGTCACTTATTTAATTTCTTTCAATGGCCTATTCATACCCACTTTTTTGATAGCTTTTTAAAAAGTTTTAATTTAATAGTAGAGCTTGTTTTCTTACACCAGTTTTATAAAATCAGTAAGCAAAAAATATTCTTATTATTGATGCTAATTTCTCCTGTAACGCTATTAAATGCTTATGGTTGGGGGCAAATTGATATCATTTATGCCATCCTTATTTTTTGTAGTTTATATGCATTGATTGATAAAAAAATTTATTGGTCGGCATTTTATTTAGGCCTTTCGCTGAGTTTAAAATCTCAAACACTTTTATTTTTACCTCTTTTTGGATTGCTTTTAATTGTTGCGGAAAGTAAATGGGTCGATAAATTCAAAGCGCTTTTATTATTTGCCATTGTATTCCTGCTTCCTAATTTACCATTTATACTATGGGCTCCAAACCCAATGGATTCAATCAATCCACACCTTACCGCAGCCGGTCGATATAATTTTATTTCTGTCAATGCCTTTAATATTTATTGGGCATTGTGGGCCGATTTTCAATTGAAATTAAAATTATTATTTCCTCCAAACAATATTTTGGTTCTAGGATTGATTAGCAGAAAATGGCTAGCTTATGGTTTATTTACGATTATCTATACTTGGTTATTAAGCCTATTAATAAAGCATAAATCGCCAGAACAAATCTTTCGTATTTTTGCATTCTTTTGCTTTTCCTATTTTATGTTTTTGCCAGAAATGCACGAAAGGTATTTATTCCCCTTTTTTATTTTTAGTGCTTATTTATGCAGCTTTAATTTTAAAGAATTTAAATACTTGTTGATTGTATCTATATTGCATAGCCTTAATTTATTATGGGGTTGGGGCGAACAAAAATACATTAAAACCCAAATCCCTTTTGAATTAAGCAGAGTGGTGGCATTCATTACCTTTACCGTATGGTGTGCCTATGTCATTCCATTTTATCGTTTCTTTTACCCTTCCAAAGCACAAAAGTAAAATGAGTATTTATTTATATACAGATGGTGCAGCAAAAGGAAACCCCGGAAATGGTGGTTATGGCGTGGTATTAAAATCGGGGCATCATTATAAAGAAATGGCTGGAGGTTTTAGACTGACCACTAATAATCGCATGGAATTATTGGCTGTTATTATTGGATTAGAAGAAATCAAAAAAGAAAAAGCAATCATTCAGGTATATTCTGATTCTAAATACGTAGTAGAAGCCATAGAAAAAGGCTGGGTATTTAATTGGGTCAAGAAAGATTTTAAAGACAAGAAAAATAAAGATTTATGGTTACGCTTTTTGAAAATTTACGATAAGCATCAAGTAAAGTTTCATTGGATAAAAGGGCATGCAGGACACCCTGAAAACGAACGCTGCGACCAATTAGCGGTCGCAGCTGCCGAACAAAAAGATTTACCTGCAGATAGCGGCTATGAGTCTACCTTAGCTTAAACAATAGGCGTTACAGGCGAAAACTCAGCCATATATGCTTCTGCTTGTTCAACCATGGCTTTAGAGCCAATAAATATCGGTGAGCGTTGATGTAAGGAAGTAACAGGCAAATCTAATATTCTATTTAAACCATCGCTTGCTTTCCCTCCTGCTTGTTCAATTAAATAAGCCATTGGATTACATTCATAAATCAATCTTAATTTACCACTTTCGGCACCGTAAGATGATGGATAAATAAAGATGCCACCTTTCAATAAATTGCGATGAAAATCGGCAACCATCGACCCAATATATCTTGAAGAATAAGGTCTGTTGGTTGCATCATCAATTTCTTGACAATATTTTAAATATTTTTTTACGCCATCTGGAAAATGTATATAATTTCCTTCGTTAATAGAATATAATTTTCCTGTTTCCGGAATTTTCATTTGCGGATGAGATAAACAAAACTCTCCAATACTTGGATCAAGTGTAAATCCATTTACACCTCTACCCGTTGAATAAACAAACATCGTAGAAGATCCATAAATAATATATCCAGCAGCCACCATTTCTCTTCCACTTTGCAATGCCTCATCTTCAGTAGAAAAGCCAGTTTCGTGAATTCTGCGATAAATTGCAAAAATAGTTCCTACAGAAACATTCACATCGATATTCGAAGAACCATCTAGTGGATCTATACATACCACATATTTTGCATCCTTAGAAATTTCAGAATTATTAATTGGAATCACATGATCGTTTTCTTCGGATACAATTAAACAACATTCTCCACCTGCTTTTAAGGCAGCTATAAATTGTTCGTTTGCAAATACATCTAGTTTTTTTACTTGCTCGCCTTGAATATTGGTATCGCCGGTTTCGCCAAGTATATTCACCAATCCGGCTTTATTTACTTCTCTGTTTACAATTTTAGCCGCAATGGCTAAATCTCTAATTAATCTGGAGAATCCACCTTTAGCAAATGGAAGATCCGTTTGCTTTTCGATGATGAATTGACCAAGTGTGATCATTTGTGACATAGGTATATTTTGTTTTTATAGGTTCGTTTTTTTACCGATTTCTATGACTTCTACTTCCGAAATTTTCCCTTCGTGAATAGCAAATCGGATTAATGTACGCATGATGTGTAAGCCTTGCTTTCCTGCTGCCCCAGGATTCATATGTAACAAATTTAATTTTTTATCTTGAATAACTTTCAAAATATGTGAATGTCCTGAAATAAATAGCTGAACGTTTTCTTTTTGCAAAAATGCTTTCACGTTTGGAGCATATTTGCCTGGATAACCGCCAATATGTGTCATCATCACTTTGATGCCTTCGCAATCAAATAACTGAACAAAAGGATGAACGATGCGAATGTTTTGTCCATCGATATTTCCGAAGACTCCTCTTAAAGGTTTGAATTCGCTTAGCTTATCGGATACGTGCAAATCTCCAAAGTCTCCAGCATGCCATATTTCGTCTACTTCTTTAAAGTATTGGTATACTTCTTCTGGGAAATAACTATGGGTATCCGATAATAAACCAATCCTTTTCAAGCAATAAAAATAAACAAAAAAGTCTCCTCTTTTTCAAGAGAAGACTTCTTTTTTGGTAATAATAAACTATACCTTTTTTACATTGATAGCGTTTAATCCTTTTTTACCATCCTCTTCTTCATACTCGACTTGATCTTCTTTGTCGATTTTGTCAATGAGACCTGAAACGTGCACGAAAATTTCTTTTCCTGATTCGTTGTCTTTAATAAATCCATAACCTTTAGACTCATTAAAGAATTTTACTGTACCTAAACTCATAAAAAAATAATTAGTTGAATATTCTAAGATAATTAAAAAAAAATCGAAAAAACGAAAATATTTTTTTTTAAACGCTCATTAAAAGATAGTTAAGTAGGGTTTTAAGTGTTCAATATAGGCCTCAGAATAGCTTTTTTGAGCATTATAGATATGAAAATGGCTATTTTGGATTGTTGTGTTGCGTTTCTGTAAAACAAAGATTTGACGGATAACGGCTGTATTTTCAAAAGAGTGAATATGGATTATTTTGTCAATAAAAAGTTGATGCAAACCAGCCAAAAGATTGATTTCCGCTTCAGATTCGGGGAGAATAATAGCAATTTTGCCATTTTCATTTAATAGCTGGCTTGATTTTTCGATCCAAGCCGACAATAAGTTTGCAGGCGCATGTCTTGCACGATTTTTAGCTAGATCTTCGGAGGGTAAAGAGGCCGTAAAAAAAGGAGGATTGCTAATGATTAAATCATAAGTGTTAGCGCTATCAAATGCTTCGAAATCGGTCTGAATTACTTGCAGGTTTGCTGCCCATGTAGAATGCGTAAAATTTTCTGCAGCTTGACTTGCAGCGGCAGCATCTAATTCTATGGCTGTGATTTTTGCATCGGGAAATTGTTGCGCTAACATTAAACTCAACACGCCTGTACCGGTGCCAATATCGAGTACCGAATGGATGTTTGTAAAGTTGGGAAGTGTAGCCAGCAAAACTGCATCTGTTCCCACTTTCATGGCACAGTGGTTTTGCGCTATACTAAATAATTTGAATTGAAATAAATGGTTGTTTTTAGTTCGACTCAATCGTTTTTTCTAATGAAGTTTCGAAGCTTGATTTGTATTTCGACACATGACCAAAACTTTGCTCATCGATTAAAATATCACCAGCGGTAACCGTTCCTAATAAAGTATATTCGATGGCAGATGTAGCCGCAATCTCAATAAATTCGGCTTGTTTAGCTTCTGGAACACTCACTACTATTCTGCCTTGTGCTTCTCCAAATAAGAAGGCATCTTTTCTAATATCTTCTTCAGATTCAATTTCGAAACCTAAATTTCTTGACATGGCAGATTCCATTAGCGTAATAAATAATCCTCCATCAGCAACATCATGAGCCGAAACGATTGCATGCGATTGAATAAGCTGTTTAATGAATTGATGGGTATCATATTCTTTGTCTAAATCAAAGAATGGTGCGGGTGATGATTTTATTTTATGATAAGAATACAAATACTCCGAACAAGCAATATCATTTTTGGATTCGCCAATTAAATAAATTGCGTCTCCTACATTTTTAAAATCCAAAGTCATCATACTAGATTTAGTATCGAGTATGCCTAACATGCCTATTGTAGGTGTTGGAAATACCGGCCCCTCATCTGATGATTGGTTATAAAAACTAACGTTTCCGCCAGTTACCGGTGTTTCAAATTTTGTACATGCCGAACTCATTCCTTTAATTACCGAAACAAATTGCCAATACACTTCTGGAATATAAGGATTACCAAAATTCAAACAATTGGTAATGGCTACAGGCTCTGCACCAGCACAAGTAATGTTTCTAGCGGCTTCTGCAACTGCAATTGCACATCCAATTTCTGGATCTGCATGTACATACCTAGCATTACAATCTACTGTTAAAGCAATCGCTTTATCTGTACCTTTTATATTTACTATTGCAGCATCTGCAGGTTGATTAGTAGACATGTTTGCCACGCCCACCATGGAATCGTATTGACCAATTACCCATCTTTTAGATGCAATATTTGGGTGTTTAATTAAAAATTCTGAAACCGCTACAAGGTCTGTAGGCTCTGCCACTTGATCTATATTAAATTTTTTATTTTCTTGAAAATAGGATGGTTCTTTATATGCTCTATTATAAACTGGCGCACCTCCACCTAATACTAAATCATCTGCAGGAACATCGGCAACCAATTCGTTATTCATGTAATAATGTAAACGCTTGGTGTCTGTTACTTCTCCAATAATGGCACAATTTAAATCCCATTTTTCAAAAACAGCTTCCACTTCTTTTTCTCTGCCTTTGGTTACTACAATTAACATGCGCTCTTGAGATTCTGATAAAAGAATTTCGTAAGGCTTCATGTTTTCTTGACGCGTGGGAACTTTATCTAAATAGATGACCATTCCATGTTCGCCTTTGGCAGACATTTCGGAGTTAGAACAAATAATACCCGCTGCTCCCATGTCTTGCATGCCAACAACCGCACCTGTTTTAATCACTTCGAGTGTTGCCTCTAATAATAATTTTTCTTGAAAAGGATCACCCACTTGAACCGCTGGTAAATCATTTACAGAATCTTCTGTAATATCTTTTGAAGCAAAAGCAGCACCATGTATACCGTCTTTACCTGTTGCAGAACCTACAATATATACAGGATTTCCAACACCATATGAAGTGGCAGAAACCGTTTCACCAACATTTACAATACCGGCAGACATTGCATTTACTAATGGATTGATATTATAACATTCGTCGAAGAAAACCTCTCCTCCAACTGTTGGAATACCAAATGCATTGCCATAATCTCCAATACCTTTTACCACGCCTTTAATTAACCACTTGGTTCGGTCTAAAGCTAAATCGCCAAAACGCAAAGAATTTAATTGGGCAATGGGTCTTGCTCCCATCGTAAAAATATCTCTATTGATTCCACCTACTCCAGTAGCCGCACCTTGATAAGGTTCTAAAGCAGAAGGATGGTTATGGGATTCAATTTTAAAACAACAAGCAATGCCATCACCAATGTCAACTAAACCAGCGTTTTCTTCGCCTGCTTTAGCCAACATTCTAGGACCATCTTTTGGCAAAGTTTTTAGCCAAACAATAGAATTTTTATAAGAGCAATGCTCGCTCCACATCACAGAAAAAATACTTAATTCTGTGAAATTGGGAACCCTCCCTAATATTTCATTTATTTTTTGATATTCTTCGGGAAGTAAGCCAAGTTCTTTAGCTGTTTCGAGGGTGGTTAATTGCGTCTGTTCCAATTGATTTTTTATTTGAGCTGATGCAAAAATAAGAAATTTATAGGCTTGAAACAGTACTGTTGATAATTATCAAATCAATGCTTTTTCATTAGCTTTTTAATCATTAATTTTAATTGATAAAATAAAGTGTACTTACGATACGATAAAATAAAATAAGGGGCTAATTGGCTACCTAATTTAGATTTATACTCTGCAACTCCTTGAATATTAGCACCTAAAAGGTCAATTGTAGGAATACCCATTTTGCTGAAATGATCAAAAATAGCAAAATATAAGGCGGTTTGTCCTTGCGTTTCTGGCACACCACCGGTAATGGAAATTAAATAAGCTTGTTGCTGGTCAAATGTTAATAAAGCAGATCCTTTTAAATTAGTCGATTCATAAAGTCCAAATACGACCAATTGCTGTTGATGATAAAAGGTGTTGATCCAATGCTTCACTTGCTGCTCTTCCGCTTTACCCATTCCATTTTCCAGCATCATTTTTAAGTGTGTATGAATAATGGCCGCTGTATTTGTTGTCTCGATTTTAACTTGAATGGCTTCGTTTTGCGCAATTTTATTGATTTGTCTACGAATATTTTCTGAAGGTTTTTTTTCATCCATTAATAGCGCCTTATGAAGCGTATAATATAAGTGATGAGCAAAACCCGACCAAGTAAATGCCCTGATATCGTTGAATTTGGGCGCTAATTTTAATTCAATGGTATGGTAGTCCTTTTTTAAGGCTAACAACATTTGATTTAAAGCTTGATTAACTACAAAATCTTTTAAAGAAGCATTGATAAAAAATGGCGTATAAAAAAAGTGCGTCGGTAAGGCGGCATTTTTCTTATGAACATACAATACCATAGCCGCACAAAACACTGATTGATGGTAACAGGCATAATAAATTGCTTGTTTGTGATAGGTCGAAGCAATCAGCTGAATGTTGCGCGCATCTTGATACCAAAGGCTTTGGTCGTATTGAATAAGTAATGCATCCCATTGATTAGGATTGATTTCTTTGAAATGCATTGCTTTATTCATATTTACCAAACGTATATAATGGCTATTTATTTTTAACTACTAAATAGGGCTTAACTTGTACTTGCCAATGATTGGCAAACAACATTTCATCGTAGCTATCTCCAAGCCCCAAATCAATATGTAAATAATTTGTTCTGGCTTGTTGAATTAACTGATTCACATTTTGTATTGCAAAATCTTTATTTTTTGCATGTAAAGGACTTAAACCTGCTAATAAATAAAGGGTTTGGTCTTGTTGTTTGGTACAATAAAAATGTACAAAAGCAATTTGGTTTTGATTATATAAAACTTGCATCCAAATTTGATAAGGCAGTAGCGTCGCCAATTGGACCAAATCTTGGAGCGTAGCTAGCGCTATGTTTTGTTCAACAAAATAAGATGTTAAAAGTGCTAAATTTTCGAGATTAAATGCCAGTGTTTCGAACCGGAATGAATTTGATTTTACATAGCTTGCATTTTGTAAATCTATCAAATAAGTATAATGTTGAACAACCTTAAAACCCAACCAAGTAAAGGGTCTGGCATCGGTAAATTGAACGGGCATTTTTAATTCAATATTCGAAAATGTGGTGCTTAAGTGTTTGATAAAATCTAAAAAAAGTGCTACTTCTTTATGTGCCTCTACCCTTTTTTCGAAATCAATAAAATGATAAGGCAAAATGGCAGATGGTACTAAATTACCTTGTTGTGCTAATAAAGCAATATGAGCGAAAGGCTCTTGGGCTATGGCCCTTAGCTCAAAATGTATATTGTACTTATCCATGTTTTAAAATAGTTGCATACCTATAATTTAATAAAAAATAGGTACTTATTACATAAAACATGGCAAGAACAATGGCTTGTAAATCTGAATAAATAAGTGCTGCATCAATAGATTTAAATGCCAATAAAATAAATCCACAAAGCAGCAAATTTGGCAGCAAGTGCTTCCAGTTATGTATCTTCCAAACACTTACTCCCATTATCTTTGCAGAATAATAACTAGTAAAAATAAAGTAAAAAATATTGGTAATTAAATAAGCATAAGATGCACCTATCATGCCAAAATTACTAAGCAGTAAGTAGGTTAAAATAAGGTGAAAAATTAATTCGATACCTTGAATTATTGAAATATATATAGTTTGATTAGTAGCTAAAAAAATATCATGATGACTGGTAAATCTGATTAAAAAACTTCCGGCAAATACCGCAAACAAAGCCGCGCTTTCCGTATAATTTTGGCCAAAAACAATTCGAATAACAGGCCCCGACCAATTGATTAATGCAAATACAATTGGAAATAAGATCATCATAATTTCTTGTTGATATTTTGCCCTAGTTTGAAAGAACTCGTGGAAATCTTTTTGCCTATAAGCCTCAATCAACATAGGTAAGGCAATGGTACTAAATGATATGTAAAACTGCGTAATAATGGGTACTTCGAAATTACCATTCGATAAAATAGCAAATTGTGTTGGATCTGGATAAAAAGCACTGAGTATTATTCTATCGGCATTGATTAATAAAACACCAAAGAACAAGCCTAATCCAATTGGAAAGCCATATTGAAATTGTTCAAAAATTTCTTTCCAATTTATTTGAACTTGGTGAATTTGATTGAAATGATTAATCAATAGCTGATTAATTAGTAAAGAAACAAAACTCCAAATCAAATGAAGTTTCAATAAATCTAGCAGTGTCCAATGTTGATAATAAGCGAGGAATAAGGAAGCAATTCTTAAAATAATAACGCTTAAGGTTATTAGTAAATAAACTTTTATTTTTTTATTGATTAAAAAAATATGGAGTTCATTAGATTGTAAAATGCCTATACATACTATTCCTGCTATCACCCATTCGTATTGTGCTAATTGAAAATCGGCCAATTTTTCGAAGAAAAAAAACGAAATCAACTTCATCAAAAAAAGCGTAATCATACTCATCATGATTAAGCCTAACCTATTTGAATTGATTTTTGATTGGTATTGAGAGAAATTAGCAGAAGATAAATAATAATACAAAGCATTGGCAAAGCCTAAACTTCCTAAGGTAATGGCAAGGGTGCTGATGGTGATAATAAATCTATAAATACCATAAGTTTCGATTGGTAAAAAATGAGATAATAAAGCAATCATTAAAAACGAGGACAGTGTAACGAAGGAATTTCCTACATACAATAGCATTGCCTCTTTATTAGACTGAATTTTATTTTTAAAGAATTGAATCATTTTGTTCGAAATTAACAAAAATAATTAATTGCCTTTTTGTGCTAATTTTTACCTTTTTTACAAAAACACTCAAAATTTTATCAACAAATGCCAAAATTTTATCACATTTTCAGAAAAACACTTAAAAATTTAGCCGATTTATGTATTTTTGTGGGGTAAAATCTAAAAAAGCCTAAAATTATGCCTCAATCAAGATTCAAAGCACTCGAAACAGTTTTAAACAGAACTGCAGTGGCGGTTAACCCCCCTTCTACTAAAATTTCAGATTTTTATGCAGTCAATGTATTCGACAAAGTAAAAATGAAAAACTATTTATCGAAAGAATCTTTTCAATCGATTATAGACAATATTGAAAACGGAACCGCAATTGACAGAGTGACTGCAGAAAACATTGCAACTGCCATGAAAATATGGGCAATGGAAAAAGGCGCAACACATTATACCCATTGGTTTCAACCTTTAACAGGTAGTACCGCAGAAAAACACGATTCTTTCTTTGAACCTAGTTCGGATGGCCGTTCTATAGAGAAATTTTCTGGCGATGCCTTAGTGCAACAAGAACCAGATGCATCTTCTTTTCCAAATGGAGGTATCAGAAATACATTTGAAGCAAGGGGTTATACAGCTTGGGATCCATCATCTCCAGCATTTATCATGGAATCAATTTCTGGAAATACACTTTGTATTCCAACGGTTTTTGTTTCCTATACCGGCGAAGCCCTCGATTACAAGGCTCCTTTATTAAAAGCATTACATGCCTTAGATAAAGCAGGAGTTGAGGTTTGTCAATATTTCGACAAAAACATCACTAAAATTTCTGCTTCTTTAGGAATTGAGCAAGAATATTTCTTAGTTGATTTAGCCTTATACAATGCAAGACCCGACTTAATGATGACCGGTAGAACCCTTTTTGGACATATGTCTGCAAAAGGCCAACAATTAGAAGATCATTATTTTGGTTCTATTCCAGAACGCGTATTAACCTACATGATAGATTTTGAAACCGAAGCCATTAAATTAGGTATTCCTTTAAAAACGCGACACAACGAAGTGGCTCCTAATCAATTTGAGTGTGCTCCTATTTACGAAGAAATTAATTTAGCCATAGATCACAATCAGTTATTGATGGATTTAATGGATAAAATTGCACGTAAACATGGTTTCAAAGTGTTACTTCACGAAAAGCCATATGCAGGGGTAAACGGTTCGGGTAAACACAATAACTGGTCTATTATTACCAATACCGGTAAAAATTTATTAGCACCAAGTAAAACACCAAAAAATAATTTAATGTTCTTAACCTTTTTTGTCAATACCATTAAAGCAGTTTATGAGCATGCCGATTTATTAAGAGCAAGTATTGCTTCTATTAATAACGATCATCGTTTAGGCGCAAACGAAGCCCCACCAGCTATTATATCTGTTTTCTTAGGCTCTCAACTAGACGAAGTTTTAAACGAAATTGAAACTTCTAAAATAAATAAAAAGGCAGATACAAATAATGCTATGTGGTTAGGTATTCCAAAAATTCCACAAATTTTATTGGACAATACCGACAGAAATAGAACTTCGCCATTTGCCTTTACAGGTAATAAATTTGAATTCAGAGCGGTTGGATCTTCTGCCAATTCATCTGCAGCCATGACCGTTTTAAATACCATAGTTGCAGCCCAATTAACTGCGTTTAAAAAAGAAGTAGATGCCTTAATTGAAAAAGGAGAGAAAAAAGATATCGCTTTAATTACGGTTATTAAAAAATACATCAAAGAATCAAAAAGTATTCGTTTTGAAGGTAATGGATACAGTGCAGATTGGGAAAATGAAGCACTTAAGCGTGGTTTATCAAACATTAAAACAACTCCAAAGGCACTTGACGCTTACGTTTCGAAGAAAACAGTCGATCTTTTTGTTCAGAATGGTGTTTTGAATGAGCGCGAATTGCATGCAAGACACGATATCATGTTAGAAAGCTACATGAAAAAAATGCAAATTGAATCGCGTATTGTGGGTGAATTAGTAACCAGTACTATTATTCCAGCTGCAGTCGCTTATCAAAATACCTTAATTGAAAATGTAAAAGGCTTGAAAGACTTAGGAATGCCCAAAAACACTTTTGAAGGCCAAATGTCTTTAATTAAACAAATATCTGAGCATTTATTAGCCATTAAATCATCGGTTGATAGTATGATCGAAGAACGTAAAAAAGCAAATGTGATTACAGATGCTCGTAAAATAGCCATTGCATATGACGAAAAGGTGAAAAGCTATTTTGAGCCAATTCGCTACCATGTGGATAAATTAGAATTAATCATTGGTGATGGTTTTTGGCCATTACCAAAATTCAGAGAACTCTTGTTTATCAAGTAATTAGCCTCCTAAAACTAAAACCCATCCATTTAATGGATGGGTTTTTTTATGGCTAATGCAATTTTGCGCTTAGGTTTATATTGAAAATAATTTATATTTGGTAATTAGACCCTATCAGCCTTTTTTTAAAGGTTTAATTAAAAAATAAAATACAATACGAAATGAAATTAATTCAGAACATCTGTTTAACCTTTTTGACCGGATCAATTATTGTTTTATCTTCTTGTGGTGCACAAAAACCAAGTGTCATTGCAGCAGAAAAAGCATACAACGCAGAAAAATATTTTATTGCTGCCGATTTGTATAAAAAAGCAATTCCAACCATCAGGAATAAAAAAACCAAAGCAGAATTAATTTATAAGGTTGCAGAATCTTATCGTCAAATTAATAACACTAAACAATCTTCTATTTGGTACGAGAAAGCAGTAGCTGCTGGTTACGAAGGTAACGAAGTGTATTTGAATTTAGCCAATGCTTATAAATTTCAAGATAGATTGAAAGATGCAATTGCAACTTATAAAGAATATTTGTCGCAAAAACCCGGAGATTCATTGGCTTTGCTAGGCATTGAAAATTGCAACTTAGCTTTAAAATGGAAAGAAAAAGCAACTTGGTTTGATGTTTTTAACGAAGGTGCTCTTAATACAAAAGATGTAGAATATGCACCTAGCTTTTATGGAAAAGGCATTATTTTTACTTCTAATAGAGGAAAAGTAAAAGGGAAAAACTATTACGAAAGAACTGGAAAAAACTATGAAAATATATTTGCTTCCGCTACTACCGGAAAAAACCGTTGGTCTAGGGTTGACCCTTTAAACAAAGCCATCAATTCTGATTTCAATGAAGGGGTAACTAGTTTCGATAATAACAATCGTATTCTTTA
>CAIKLP010000011.1 GCA_903828245.1 uncultured bacterium
ATAGTTTAAATCAGTATATTTTTTGGTGTCGTTACCAGCAACTTGTACATCGGTTAAAGTAGCTGCAGACCATCCAGTTCTCCAAGTATCAACACCCACATTCGTATAAGCATTACTAAACATTGAAATTACATCTGCTGCAGCAGCAGTAGGTGTTGGCGCTGCAGTAGTTGGATCTGAACTTACAGAACCAGCACTAAATGTAATGTTGTCTACATAAGTGTCGTTATTTGTAGTTCTTGCTTGAAAGTCTGGGAAAATAATTATTTGATCATTCGTTTCGCCAATTTTACCGGCAAAGTTAAATGTCAATTCTTCCCATTGGTTAATGACAGTATTCGCTACTTTTATTTCACCAGTTGATCCACTACTTGGTGTAGCAAATTTAATTCCAACATCAGAAAGTACTGATTTGTAAACCATCATTTTAACTACACAATTAGCCGAAGATAAAGTGAAAGAACCAATGCCAGCTCCATGAGAGCTTTCGTAACCAGCCCATGGCTGACCAGCTGTAGTAGCTGTAAATTTACAAACAGTTGCTGAACTGTTTATACCTGTTGTGCTTGGATTTGCAGCCATTGTAATAGCAGGGTTTGCCGTGCCATTTTCAAAGGTAGTCCATGTCCATGCATTCCCAAATGCACCTGTTTCGAAGGTGATGGGCGCGTTTTGAGCAAATGCCATACTCGATAGCATCATCAAAAATAAAAAGGAGATTTTTTTCATAATTGTTTTTTTAAGTTATTCTTTTGTTTTTTTTAATTGGGTAAGTATTGAAAATTTTTAATGATGATTTCGTGTGTTAAGCCATTTCTTGGTGCGGCGCCATTCAGCAGCCAAAAGTTAAATCGCACTTTTGTAGAATCGCCAGGTGCCGGAATCACCATTGGATCCGAAACCCTACTGCCTTCTATTTTTGTTCGGCTAGTATTGTTTTTTGTAAATACATGATGTGAAATTTGTTGTGTGCCAAAAATGCTTTCCCCAACATAACTTTTCCAAACAATACTGTCTGGCGTCCATTGCATGGTATAGGTACAAGCACTTGCATTATATTTAGTTGGAATAAACGGTTTATGCGTTCTTTCTAAGTAAGGTGCAGGATTACTAAAAATAACTGGCTGCACGCTATACGTTACTGGCAAAGTATCGTTTGCATCTCCCCATTTTGCAAATTCAATATCTACTTCCGAATTACCAGCTTTTTGGAATGAGTAATCATCCCAAGTAAAAAAACCAAACACTGTCATGGGGTCAAAATTTCGAATGTCTGTTTCGCAAGTCATTTGATAAGTGCCATAGCCAAATCTTTTGGTACTGATAATTTCACTGCATTGCCAAAATCCATTTTTTTGTTGAATTTTTAAATGCAATTTTTCTTGGTTGTCTACCCATGCAGCAGTACTATCTCCTAAAAAACGATTAGGCCCAGGACCTACAGGTGTTATTCTGTTTTTGTATTTAAAATAATAGCCCGAAAAATATAAATCGCCTTTTTCTTCATATAAGTTTGCAGGAGCAGACTGTTCGCAGCCATAACCTAGCGCAACTAAAGCCAATAAACTAAATATTTTATATTTTTTAATTAACATAAATTCTTTTGGTTTCGTTTTGTATCATTAAATCAAATTCGCCAGCTTCTGTTACTCTTTTCAATTGCTTGTTGATAAATGATAAATCATTTTTATGAATTTGGAAAGTGATTGTTTGTTGCTCGCCTGCGGCTAAGTCTATTTTTTTAAATGCTAATAGTTTTTTTACAGATGGGCTTATCGAGGCAACTAAATCTGCATAATAGATTTGCACCACTTCTTTGCCTTTCATTTCACTCGTATTTTTAACCACTACACTTACTTGTATCGAATCGTTATCGTTTAACGTGTTTTTAGAGACCACCATACCGCTATAGTTAAAGTTGCTATAACTCATTCCAAAACCAAAGTCAAATGCTGGGCTGTAGCCTTTGTTACTAAAATCTACATTGATATTTTCCGCATGTTTGCGGTCGTAATGTAATAAGCTATTGGCATCGGCAGGGTAGCTAAATGGTAATTTTCCACTCGGGTTTGTTTCGCCAAATAAAACCGATGCAATGGCTTTTCCGCCTTCGTCACCTGGTAAATAAGCATAGACTATTGCATCAACTAAAGGAATAATATTTTTTAAAATTCTTGGTCTATTAAAGGTACACACTAAAATTATTGGCTTGTTTAATTTACTCAAGGCAATTACTAAATCTTCTTGTGCTTTTGGTAAATATAAATTATCAATATTCCCTGGTATTTCTGTCGAAGGGGTTTCTGCTAA
This sequence comes from uncultured bacterium, assembly GCA_903828245.1. Classification (GTDB taxonomy): domain Bacteria; phylum Bacteroidota; class Bacteroidia; order Sphingobacteriales; family Sphingobacteriaceae; genus CAIKLP01. The sequence goes on from CAIKLP010000011.1 coordinate 2,311, forward strand.
ACAAATAATTATTTTGTCTGCATTTTTGGCTTTAGCTAAACAATCATCGATATTAATAATTTGATCAATACTAGTGCCTAAAGCGTAGGGAACTCGATTAGCACCTGCAATTTTTTGAATAGCAGCTAGGGTGGTTAATTTATTTTTAGTATTAAAATTAGTGTCGACTCCTTGCCATGTATGCGTCCAAGCGCCATTTAAATAATTCAAACTATATGCTCCAGGGCCGCAAACAAAAACCGATTCCTTTTTATTTTTAAGGGGAAGGGTTTGCTTATTATTTTTCAAGAGGGTGATACATTCATTTGCTACTGCTAAACTTTTTGCAGCGTGTTCGGCTGAACCAAATAGTGGATACTTTGTTTGGGTATCTTTATTCTCAAATAAACCTAGCTCATATTTCAAAGTTAAAATTCTACTCACCGAACTATCAATTCGAGACATGGGGATACGGCCTTCTTTTATTAATTCAATGAGTAGGTCTGTGAACTGGTAATCGTTCGGTGTCATACTCATATCTATGCCAGCCATGATGGCCATATAAACTGCTTCTTTTTTAGTGGCAGCTACATGGTGCATATCTACTAGTTTGTAGATGTCTTCCCAATCTGTAAGCGCAACACCTTTGAAGCCTAATTCATTTCTTAATAGCGTAGTTAAAATATCGTAGTTCGCATGTACAGGCGTTCCGTTTATATCGGCAGAATTAATCATGACTGTTTTGGCGCCTTGTTGAATAGCTGTTTGAAAAGTAGGTAAGTAATACTCTCGCATTTCTCTTTCCGAAAGCCAAATTGGCGTTCTGTCTTTTCCACTAAGCGACATGCTATAACCTAAAAAATGTTTCATGCAAGCCGCAACATGATAAGGGCTATATTGATTGTCGCCCTGAAGCCCGCTAATAGCGGCTACGGTCATTTTATTAGCAAGTAATACATCTTCTCCAAATGTTTCAAAGAAACGAGACCACAAAGGCTGTCTGCCTAAATCTAAAACAGGCGAAAAATTCCAAGGAATACCAGATGCCCTAGCTTCGTAAGCGGTTACTTCGTATCCTTGTTTTACTAAGTCGGGGTTCCAAGTAGCAGCTTGTGCAATTTGTTGTGGAAATAAAGTAGCACCAATGGTGTAGTTGTTTCCATGTATGGCATCGATGCCAAAAATAATTGGAATTTGCAGTTTGGTGTTTTTTGTTTCTAATTGAATGGCAGTAAATATTTTTTGCCAATTCTCCCGACTAATGGTACCACTGCCACAGCCTACATTTAAAAACGAACCAATATGGTATTGATTAATGGCTTTCTTTAATTTGGCTTGATTGATAGATTGTGGCTGTGTTAAATTACAAACATCGCCATTGGCAATCAGCCCTAAGTCAAGCTGCGTCATTTCTCCAGCCTTTTCTTCGATGCTCATTTTACCAATTAAAGCAGCAATATCTATTTGTTTTCTTTGTGCAAACACCGTGAGGTTACAAAAAATTAAACAAAAGAATAATGTATTTTTAATGCGATTCATTTTACAATCTCACAATTTTAATATCATCTAAATATATTTCACCATCACCTTCTAACTGAATAATAAATTGCTTTACTTTTTCGAGGTCGAAGTTTTTGGATTTAAAATCAAATTTTTTCAAAGGTATACTAACCGTTGTCCAGCTTTCAGAATTAAATTCGCCAGATGCTTGGTTCATTTGAAAACCAACATAACTTTGCACCCCCGAATAATCTTCGAAAGCAAAAGCAACCGGAAAATTTTTAAAATTTCCATTCACCGATTTTACTTTCATTTGTACGGCGCAATCTTCGCTTACATCTAGCATATCTTTGGCCATCCAGCTATTCCAACCAAATCCAATACCAATCCATTTGCAGCCACCAGCAATTTTATCCCACTTCACTTTTAGTCCAGCTTTGCCATTATAAATAGTTACACGCTCAGTACTAAGATTCACACAATTTCGCTCGGGCGAAACCCAAACACTATTATCGTAATCGTCTTTAAAAATATGAACCGCTTTAAAGCCGTTAATTTCTTCTGTATTAATTTGAGCGTTTTGGTCATATAAAGTTTTCTCTTGCACTTGAACCAAGGTGCTACAAGCACTCATCGTAAGTGTTAGAAAAACGAAACTAGCTATGTAAATTATTTTATTCATTAAAGGTCTAGCGCTTTATTTTGGGTAAATGATACTAAGTCAATTTTGCACCTAGCAAAACCAAAATCAGGATTAGCTAATTGCAGAAAAGAAATCTTGCCAATTTTATCTGGATTGTGTAGCTTGTTACCTTTAGGAGGAATAGGACTTCCATTTTCTAAAGTTACCATTTCTGCATATTTCACCGAAATCAATCTCCATCCAACCCAATTTACATCTACACTGTAGTCGTATTCGTCTTCTTTGGTGGGATCAAACACACCATCACTGTTTTCATCTTCTTTAAATTGAAACAAGGCTTTGGTCATGTTTGTTTTTGGATCCGGATCACCATAAATCAATACATTAAAATATTCATTCTCTGGATTAGTACTAAATGGAAAGGTCACATTGTTATTATAGGCATTGGCATTAAAGTCGACTAAACCAATTAACCAATCCCAATTTACGGTTCCGCCCATGTTTAGGTATTTTGTTCCTTCTGGCGCAAAATTATCGGCCTTTACCAAACATTCCATGCTTGCGCCAGATTGAAAAAACTTGGTCCATTTTGGGTCTAAGCCATTTTCGAAATTGGCAATCATTCTTGCACCAGTCGGAAGCAATTTAGTTTTTGAGATACTGATAGTAGTGCTTGCGCTATCGTTTTCGCTAGCGATTAAGAGCGTTGCAGTACAATTCTCTGTTTTAAATAAAGGGAATAAAGTTGTAGAGCCATTCCAGCTTGCATTGCTCGCGTCTATCACTTTACTTTCGCCGCTAATAATTTTTGTTGCTTTGGAAATAGAACCTTTGATGGTAATTTTCCAAGAAACTATTTTATTAAAGCGAGCCGAAAATATAGCATTGCCTGTTTCAAAATCTGCCGTTGATTTATCAACTTTAAATGATTCGAGTATGGCAAACTTACTATTGATTTCGTTGATACTTGGGCCATCGAAAGTATTTTCTTTCCTGCAGGCGCTCAGTCCAATGCTTACTAAGCCAATAAATAATAATGTCTTTTTCATATTATAATAAAATATTATAGATTAAACCAAATTGATTGATTTTAAAATCAGCCATTGCTTTATTATTAATGGTCGATTGATCTTGATAACTGCTTTGTTGTAATAAAGCACATAAATATGCTTTCGGGCTAAAATTAATTCGCAAACCCACTGCCGCTATTTGTTGGCTAAGGTTATAATTGCTATTCCTGAAATAAGTGACTTCCGAATATTCGTTTCTTTCGGTAATAAAACTGTTTCCATTATTTTGTTGTTGCACAAAGCCCGCTAACAATTCAAGATCAGGAATAATTTCATAATTCAATCCTAAGCTTACTTGCAAATTTTTATAATCAATATTTTCAGTGGCATAAATACTATTTCTAGTAGTTTGTTGTAAACGCATTCCTAATTGAACTTCTAATTTATTAGCTAAACCGATGAGTGTATGGAACGGAATTTTGCTGTTTAATTTTATTTGACTAAAGGCTTTTAATGCATCCGAACCTTGACCTCTAATTTCATTTAATCGGTATACTTCGGCTTGTACATGAATATTATTTTTGCTTTGGTATTGTAATTTTCCATAAGCGCCCACTCTGTTAAAAGTGGCTAAACCAAAAGGAAGAATGTCGTTAAAAACTTCGTTCTCCGAAGCAAGGGAGGTGCTGATAGTTCTATTGTAAATATTTTCATTGCCAATCATGTCAATTAAAGTGATGGGTCTTAATTGTTGATTGTTGGTAAATCGATTGAAGAATAATGTTGGTGCGTTGTAGTTTACATCTTTGCTTTGTGCGCCAATGCTTCTAAAATCTGGGCCTACATTTAAATAACCTACACTAATATTTGTATGAAAATAAGCTAAATAAAGTTTGGCATAGGCATTTACAAAATAATCATTTAATACAGGTGCCAAAGTATCTGCCGAATAATTCCAATTGCTAATACCCGCTTCGCCAGCAAGTTTCAAGTTGTTTTGTGCAATAGCATGATTGATCGACCAATCGAAGGTGTGTATGGTATTACTGAATAAATTATTATTAGCGGTAGTCGCTTTTAAATCGAAGGTAGAGTTATAGGTATATCCAAAACGAAATTGATTGCTTTGGAAAACACTAATATTACCGCCAGTCATCAGTCGCTCGTTTACATTCGCAAAATTGGTGGCATTTAATCGAGTAACAAATCCATTGAAATTTATTTCTTTTAAGAATTTGGAAAAGCTTAAACCAAAATCAACATTGGCACCTTGCATTCTCCAAGTATTATTTTGATAAAATTGTTCGTAAGAAACAATGTTTTGTTGCAGCTTAAAAACACTCGGCATAGAATCTAATTGATCTGCATGATGATTGTATAAAGTGAATGGGCTTTGTCTTAAATTTAAATCACCAATTTGGTATCTCAAAGCATTACCAACAACCCCTTTCACCCAAAGCTGTCTTACATCAAACTGTACACCCGATCCCCAAAAACCACCGTAATTATTTTTAATACGGAACATGCCCATAATTTCGGTTTGTTTATTCGGTTGAATATTGAATCCTAAATCTAGTAGCGTATAACCACCATAATTATTTTTAGCCGTTGTGGTGTCGATAAGTGTATCGCTTACGCTCAAGGCATTGCTAAATACCGAAGACCTAGCGCCGCCTATAAAACTAAGCTTCCTGGCTTTTTGTGCATATCCTTGTAAACTTGCCAAGGCAAGTACAATGAAAAATATCGTTTTTTTGTTCATCATCATTTTTTAAAAAAACATTTTTACTTCTACCGTAGTTTCAAATCCCTTATATTGGTCATTGGCATAACTACTGTCTTGATAATCCATCCAGCGTTGTCTTAGGTATAATCCAGCCGATTTGCTCAATTGTATATCTAATCCTGTTGCAAAACTATAACCCGTTTGATTTTTTGGTCTGCTACTTTGCACATCTATTGCGGTTTGGTAGTTCGCAATAATTCTTTCAAAACTCAGGTAGTTATTCCAAATTAATTTTGGATTAATAACATAGTAAGATTCTATTTGATGGCAATAATTACGCACTAAGGCTCTTTCTGTAAAGACTAATAGTCCGCCATCTTTAAAGCTACTCATACTTGAAAAGTTTTGAACAGAATTAAAGGAGCCTAGATAAAATAAATACAAATCTTTGTTAGCTAATATGGTTTTGTATTTTGAATTAATTTCTAAAGTGTTGAAATATTTTTTTTGATTCGGCAAACCTGTTGTCGGATTGATATCCGTTATGTTTAATGTTTCAAAAACATTGCGATATATTTTATTTAAGTTTTTATAAGGCCCTACATTGCTAGGGAATCCCCATCTCCAAAATCTCGATAAGGCTAAACTATTAAAGGCATGCGAATAAGTAATACCTGGCGAAAGATTTTCTAATTCCACAGAAGAACTGTAGCCAATAGAATTTTTTAATCTTCCAAAATTCAATTGCGAATTAATTTCTATTCCTTGTCTGTTATTG
>CAIKLP010000012.1 GCA_903828245.1 uncultured bacterium
CAAGTCTAGGTCACCATCATTATCTACATCAGCAGTTGCAGCTCCTTTAATAAATACAGGCAAAGCGTTAGGTACTTGTGTAAAAGTACCAGAGCCATTATTTCTATAAATATTTGCAAATTTCTGGTCAAGTTCATTTTTTCCAGAGAAAAATAAGTCTAAATCTCCATCACCATCTAAATCTTTAAAAAATGCTTGACTAGCTGCTGAACGAGGAAAATTGTGAGTTACCTCTGTGAAATTTCCATTTCCATCATTTTTATAAAGTTTAGTCCAAGGAGCTATTCGAGTCATGAATAAGTCTAAGTCTCCATCTCCATCTATATCCCCGCTTGCAAATGTTCCGCCATAACCCTCCATTATGTTAGGTTGTGGATTAGCTAAAGTAAAGTTTAATGTTTGAGAGTAGCCAATTGAACAAATTAGCAAAACGGACTGAATTAGTAGAATTTTTCTCATATTTTTTGTGTTTAATTGTTTTCGTTTGTAATCAGCTGAAGAACGTTATTTGCGCTTGGATTAGCGTTGTTGCGCATAATAATGCGAAAAGAAGAATGCTTTGTTTCATATTAGTTAAATAGGGTTTTTCAAATGATTTTGATTGCCATCAAACTTGAAGATACATTATTTCTAGCTAAATCAATTAATACCTTTTATTTTCTTGAACTTTTTTTATTTTTGATTGAAAATCAATGTATGAAAACTCCATTCAATAAATTTTTATATGTAGGGTTTCTGGCCCTAGGTTTATACCAAGCTTTGCAGAATAAGGATTACATACAAGCCGCCTCATCAATGGGTATTGGACTAGCATTTGATCCTTTTAATCCAGATCAAAAATGGAATAACCGACCAACTTGGCAAAAAGCAGTGCTGATTACACATCTAGCTTTAGTTGCAGCAATGTTTGGTTTTGGAATGGGCTTGAACGATAAATAAATTTCCTGCAATTTTTATTTTAAAAATTTTTTACTTTTTTATTCGTGACATATGTCATATTTAAAAGTCAAGTTAAAAAGTATGTTTACCTAGTTAAACCTAAAACCAATTACGATGAAAACGACAAAACAAAAAAGTTGGCTAGATAAATTAAACGAAGAAAAAGAGTCGAAAACAAAACGAATTGATTTTGACTTTGCTGATATTCCGGCAGGCAGTATGATGTTTATCGCAACGCCAAAACTCATTGACCAGTATATTAAAGAAATTAAGGTTGGAAAACATATAGACATTAAAACATTGCGGAAAGACCTTGCTTTAGCAAATAATGCAGACTACACTTGTCCTGTAACGACAGGAATATTTATGCGAATTGTGGCAGAAGCTAACTATGAAAAATTACAACAAGGTAAACGTCTATCAGAAATCACACCATTTTGGAGAGTAATAGAACCGAATAGCACATTAGCCAAAAAACTTACTTTTGGCCAAGAATTTTTACAGCAACAAATTGCTATAGAAAGCGCAATTAGTACTTAATTAATTTTACTTTTTCTAATATATGGTTATAAAAAAAGCCTCACATTGCTGTGAGGCTTTTTTAATTTGCGCCTCTTATGTGGCTTAAATCTACTTTCAAGCTAGTAATCACAAAAAAAGGAATTTCAAAACGAAATAGGATGGTTGATTGGTGTGATTTTTACTTAGCTTGAAAAAAACATACCCAGCACTACCACCATTCTAAATGAGAAATAATCAATGAATTCATAACACCTAAAAATAAATAAAATGAAAAAAAATGTAGTAATCACAGCTTTAACTTTGCTAATTACCATGACAAGTTTTATTGGATTTAGCCAAAATGCCAAAGACCTAACGGATAAAGAAGTTAGGGACTTTGTAACAAATAATTATAAAAATCAAGTGGGCTATAAAAAAGCCGTAAAGGGCTATTACGACGACCAAAGTAAAGAGCTTGTTGGTTGGGGTAGTATTAGTTGGAAAAACAAACCTTGGAAAAATGAATTTGAATATAACGAAGATGGTAGCTATAAAGATGACGGCAGTCTTTTTTATGAAGATTCTATTACTGTAAACATTCATGATGTTTATTTAATGGGAGAACATGCCAATGTTATGGGAACAGCTACATGGTATATATCAGGAGTAATTACAACCTACAGAAATTTTTCTTGTGTTGTAAAGCGTGAAAATGGAAGTATAAAGTATATCAGATGGACACATGCAGATAATGCCGATTTAGCAAGGAATCTTATTTGGCCTTCAACAAAAATTGAAGGGGGCTTGTCGGCATACAATAAAATGCGTGATGCAATGATGGATTTTAATAATGAAAAAGCTTTAGAAATGTCTGATTCTCTTGTGAAAAAAGACCCTAATTGGGCAACAGCACATCTAGGTCAGCTTCAATATTATTTGCTAAAAGGAAATAAAGCTAAATTAAGTGAATGTTATTCTGTCGCTATAACTAAACTGGAGGGATCTTCAAGAGCCGAAAAAGAATTAATTTTGTGCTATAATCCAACCAATGATGTACAAACAATTGTATTTCATTTAGATAAAGCTTTGATTTTTGCAACAGATGATCCATTGTTGAGATTGTGGAGATGCTATTATGAAAAAGATAATAAAATAGCATTAGATATGATTATGCCAAGTTGGAATCGTTTTCCTGAAATGGCAGGAATAAATAATTCAATGGCCTATAGATATATGAATGATGGACAAATGGATAAGGCAAAACAACATTTAGACATTTACCTACGCGTTTATCCAAAATCTGCAAACGCTCATGATACCTTTGGAGATTATTACGTTAAGCTTGGAGATAAAACAAAAGCAAAAGCAATGTTTTTGAAAGCATACGAATTAGATAAAACATATACTGTATCTAAAGATAAAGCAGCTAAATTATAAATTTTATCTGCTAGTGGTTTTGCTTTTTGAAATCCCTGCAAATTCCCAAATTCATACTGGGTAAAACAAAAAAGCCTCACATTGCTGTGAGGCTTTTTTGTTTTTAAAAGGCTGCAAAAACTATTACAACGCCTTATGCGCGCCATCGCAAAATCCTGGATTTGCTGTATGCTTACAATTACACATATAAGCTGTTTTTGTTTCTTCCGCTACAAATACTTTTGGCACAAAAGAAGAACCTTTATGAGAACCATCACAAAATGGCTGATTAGTTGAATTTCCGCAAGAACACCATGCGTAAGTTTTACCTGCTTCTAATTGAACCGCTATAGGCGTTTTTCCTGCAATTGTTGGTTTGTCCATTTTGTTTTTTATTTTAAAATTAAGAATTTTTTTAGATTAATTGAGTTAGACTATAAAGCTATTTTTTAAATTAATTAGAAAATGTCTATTCTAATGACAATGATGTGCTACAAATCTTTCACAAACCAATAATCTGTTTGAGGTGTGGAACCAAGCGGAAAATCATTTTCTAAACCCGTATTCGCAAATCCGTGTTTTTCATAAAAACCACGGGCACGAAAATTATATTCCCATACCGATAAATACATTATTTCGAAACCACTTTTACGGGCGAAATCAAATGCGAAATCTATCAGTTTATTTGCGACACCAGTACCATGATATTCTTTTAATACATACAATCGAACCAGTTCTATACTTTTTCGATTTTGAAATGAATCTAATGGGCAAGCATGTTTTGCATTAATTCGCAAATATCCTTTTGCAATTTCATCTTCTTCGAAAAAAAAGAAATTATCGGCATCATCCTGTAATTCTAAGGCAACCTGCGCTGAATTAAAAAACAAATCTAAAACGCCACGCATATCTTCTTTTGTGCAAGTATTGCCAAAAGCATCATCAAAAGTTTTTCTGCCAATGTGCTGCAAAAGCGAAACATCATTTATATTACCGCGTCTTATCATTATACAAAGTTATTAAATTTACTTATTTAAATAAGCGTAGTAGCCGCTATTTGTTATTGTAAAATAATGATGTTAGTTTTACAAAAAACCCAAAATATGAATACTATTCAAGTAATATTAACACTAGACATGGAAAACCTTCCAGCCAATTTTCAAGAAATATTGCAACACGAACAAGCAATGGTGGCAACTTGGAAAGCAAAAGGAATTATTGAACATTTATATTTAAGAGAGACAAAAAATGGCGCGGTGCTTATGTTTAAAGATTTAAGTGAAGCAGAAGTAAAAGAGATGATTGAAGGACTTCCCTTTTTCCCGTTAAGCAAAAGCATCGAATACTTTAATTTAATCAAACAGTTTTAATAGCTCATGCATATTTCCATTACAGGGCTTAAACCAAAAGGCTTATTTGGTTTTTTTAAATTTTGGTCTTTAGCCATCCCCTCTTTTCAAGAAGCAAAAAAAGCAGAAGGCATTTTATTTTGTGAAGTGAAGAATATGTACGGGAACCAATGTACAATTACAGCGTGGGAATCTAGAGATCATATGTTACAGTTTATGCGCAGTGGAATACACCTCAAAGCAATGAAAGCTTTTAATAAAATAGCTACGGGAAAATCTTACGGCTACGAATCAGATGAAATTCCTACTTGGGAACAAGCATATGCAACGCTGCAAGAAAAAGGGAAATTACACAGCTAAATTAATTGCATACTTCTAGCGCATATTTTTAACTATTTCAAAGGATTGCATCTGCGATGTCGTCTAAAAACAAAAATAAATTCAATTATGCGAAAAATCTCCTTCACGCTAGTCTTTGCCTTAGGTCTAATTGGTATGGCAAATGCCCAGACTTATCAAAACCTATGGATTCCTGATACTTTAAGTGGTACCACTTTTAATCTTACCATTAAAGATACCATCAAACAACTCAGAACAGGAAACCAAACCATTACAGGTGGCATTAATAATAATTTTTGGGGACCAACCTTGTTTATCAATAAAGGAGATGTGGTGCATATGAATGTGCGAAATAATTTAAATGATAGTACAACTATTCATTGGCATGGTATGCATTTACCAGCAGTAATGGATGGCGGTCCTCATCAAGTAATTCCACCGGGAACTTTATGGCAGCCTTATTGGGAAATGAAAAACCAAGCCGGCACCTATTGGTATCATCCACATTTACATGAAATGTCTACCGAACATATGAATAAAGGTATTGGTGGGTTTATGATTGTGCGCGACGCAGAAGAAGCAGCTTTAGCAATTCCTAGAACTTATGGTGTTGATGATATTCCTTTGATGTTGACTAGTAGAAGATACAATGCAAATAATCAATTTGTATCTACCAATGTGGCCTATGGAGATTATCTTTTATCCAATGGTACTTCCAATGCACAAATTAGTTTACCCAAACAATTTGTTCGTTTAAGAATTTTAAATGCTGAAATAGAACGCGGTTACGATTTAGGTTTTAGCGACAATAGAACTTTTTATATTATAGCTAACGATGGCGGATTATTAAATGCTCCGGTTTCCGCAACTCGAGTAAAATTAATGGTTGGCGAGCGCGTAGAAATTTTAGTAAACTTAGGGAACGATGCGGTTGGTGCTGTACTTGACTTAAAAGCATACAATTCGGGTCAGGCATTTGGATTTCCGGGAGGTGAACCAGGTAAATCAGGTGAATTTGGTAGTTTGTTAAACAATATAGATTTTCCGGTTTTAAGAATTAATGTTGCAGCAACAAATGCAAATGCGATAACAAGTGTACCCACTACTTTAGTGAATAATACATATTGGACCGCGGCAGATGCAGCAGTGAGTAGAACTTTAACTGTTACTGGCGGAGTACCAGGTCCGAATTCCACTCCTTTTGCATTCGATAATAAAATTTTTGATCTAAGTTATATCAACAAAACACTCAATTTAAATGCCATTGAAAAATGGACGATTACCAATAGCAATGTATTCGGACATACTTTTCATATTCACGATGTTGAATTTAAAATTGTAGCTAGAAATGGCTCTGCCACTGCAGTTGGCACACACGAATCGGGTTGGAAAGATGTGCTTTATTTACCTCGAAGCGAAAGTGCAACTTTTGTAGCACGCTTTGATGATTACGCAGATCCTATTCATCCATTTATGTATCACTGTCATTTTTCTAATCACGAAGACGGCGGCATGATGGGGCAATTTGTAGTAAATGGCACAACTGGTATCAATAATAATAAAGAAAAAATTAGCTTTACTATTTTTCCAAATCCAGTGAAAGAAAAATTATTCTTAAGCCTTGCTGATACAAAAAATTCGGTTTATTATATTACTATTTTTAATTTAAGTGGAAGAGCTTTAATGATGCTTCCGCAACCCGAAATTCAAAAAGGAATTGACATTTCTTTATTAGCAAAAGGAACCTACCTTTTGCAGTTAATGGATAAAGAAACAAAATCAATCAGTATTCAGAAATTTATCAAAGAATAATGATTCGCGTTTTAAAAGTTATTTTTATTTTATTTGTATGGAGCTCCTTTGGGTTTAAAGGGAAGCCATATAAAGAGACTAAACATGTCGGTAAGTCGATTTCGGATTTTAGTTTACTGAATATAGATAGGACTCACATTTCTTTTAAAACTTACCCAAATGCAAAAGGATTTATCATTGTATTTACTTGTAATCATTGTCCATTTGCAAAATTATATCCTGAAAGATTAAATGCATTGAATTTAAAATACAGCAGTTTAGGAGTTCCTTTATTGGCCATTAATTCAATGGATACGGCAGTTTACGAAGAAGAAAGTTTTGACTTAATGCGGGCAAAAGCCATGCGCGAAAAAACAAACTTTCCTTATTTATATGACGTGACGCAATCTGTCGGAAAAAGTTTTGGTGCAGACCATACGCCACATGCTTTTATTTTATGGAAAGAAAACGAACAATGGATTATTAAATATGCTGGCGCAATAGACGACAATGGCGAACATCCTGAATTAGCGAATTCTTTTATCGAAAATACTTTAACTGAATTACTCGCGAACAAAGCGATTAGCAATCCAGAAACTGCCTCTTTTGGCTGTAGAATTTATTATAGAAAATAAGGTTAAAAATGGTTAATTTTTAAGGCCTCCTAGCAATGGGAGGTCTTTTTTTATGCCTCCAAATATTTTAATTTAATAAAGCTTGATCTGAAACTGAGCATAATTTTTATTGCTCTTTAAAAATGCTAATTGAGGTATCAGCTGCTGGTCCTTTACTAATAAGTAAATACTTGTATTTGGTGCTGTATACAAATTAGTTGTTAAGAGTAATTTGCTAATGAATTGATTTAAAAAATTATTTTCTAAGCTTTTAGCGCTAATGAAAAAATAAAAATCAATGTTATTTATGGGCGTGATAAGCTGGTTTACTTGATTAACCATCATGGCTAAAGCCATTGAATCTGTTGCAACGCCAGCATTTGCTTTGGAAATTTGATCGGCAATACAATTATTTAAATTAGACCCATGACATATAACTGGTTTTGCCGAAAAATCAACAGCAACATAAGTATCCTTAAGCAAACGACTACCTAATTCCTTAATATAGTTATTAATACTTACGCTGTCTTCTATATTTGCTTTACTTAAATAGTAGCATGCATTTTGCGCATTTGACTTAGCCAATACAAATACAAAAAACAACAAGAAGCCTATTCTTTTTTTCATTGCTATAATTTATATTTTAATGTTAGTTGAAAGGTACTAAAAGCAGCAAAATGTTCAAAATTACCAATTGATAACAAACTTGCTATATGGTCATTTTTAATACTTAAAGAATTATTACTTGGCTGAATGAAGGGGCTGCTAGAATTTAAAAACTCCATACCAAAATTAACACTCATCCTTTTAGAGATGCGCTGCTCTAAGCCAATTTCGAGGCCGAAAAAAGAAATATTATTATTCATCGCCATCGTAGAAGTGTCGACTAATTGAAACTTCCCGAAATCATATATCCCATTTTCACTGATCCTAACATTGAAAAAATCTTCATACAAACCACTGTATAATGCATCTGCAGTGGTTTCTCTGGTTAAACTCCCCTTGGTATTTTTGGCCAGTTTAAACCCAATATTTAATTTTGTTTTACGACTTAATTTATAACCAAAATTTATTTTTGCATTAAGTGTGTTCATGGTTAAATGCTGAAACTCGTTAATTTCATTGATTTCCATGAATCGAACATAATTAGCCCCTTCTGGATCAACGCTATTAAAATGTTCGGCATAAGATTTTAAAAAACTTGCATTGTCGGCATAATAACTTGCAATACCTAAAACTAATCCAAGGTCCCATTTATTTTTATTGAACATATAGATTCCAAATCCTATGCCATTTGTAGTAATTTTTTGATTGATGTTTTCAATGCTATTATTACTACTCTGAATAGGATTACTTCCTAAGAAAGAATTATATCCCACATTAAATTCTAAGAAAAAAGAAGACTTTCTAAAAAAAATTGCCTGCGTACTGTTTAATGCAGCCCGAGCATAAATTCTCCTTAATTTATTTTCGGAATATTTTTCGCCACCAAAATCTAAGTAATTAGCTGTGCTGATATTTATTTTTTTATTCCCTTTTAATGCAATGTCCTTTATATAAACAACCCCATTGGTATCTGTTTGCTGCTGGATCCCGTTGATCAGCAAATCATAGTTAACCAGCTTTTGTACCGTTGTATCAGAAGCCTTCTTAAAACCATCCAAAAAATTTCTTTTGCGAATGGCTTTGATGATTAAGTATTTTCCTCTTTTTTTATGTTGTATGATTGATTTTATTTTAAAAACTTTACTGGCACAATAGTAATTTAAATCAAATGTAACATCCAAGGTGTCTGCTAAGGGTAGTTTATCTGCATTAACTGTATGCAGTATTAAGTTGGCATCTATTGTTAGGTGGAGCAATTGTGCCGTCAGGGTATCTATGCTAATGGCATATGGAATTGCCGCTAATGCTATTGGCGAATTTCCTTTTGTATAAACAAAGTTATTGTACTTTAAAACAAAGGCATCTAAGCTAAGGTCTTCTGCTAATTTGTTTTGTTGAAGTAGTAAGTTTGGTAAATGGGTAATAGAATCTTCAAAACAAGCCCTAAAGCCGTCGTTATCTTCAATGATATTGATGGAAGTAAAATAATCTAGAAAAAAAAGTACCCTCATTTTTAAATTAACGTTCGATTGCGCAAACGAAAAATTCATGCTAATCACAGAAATCAGCAGGAGCAATAAAAGCTTTCGTTTTTGTTGATTCATCACTACCTATTTTCCGTTAAAATTAATTTCTGCCAATAATAAAACTGTTCGTTGTCTGCTACTTGAATAAAATAGAGGCCTGCGGGTTGATCGATTTTAAACTGGTATTCAACATCGTGAATTGCATCGAAATACTCAATCAATCGCATTTGATTGTCAAATATTTTTATTTTTGTAATTTCATTTCCATTACTTTTGATATTTACCAAGCCATTGGTTGGATTAGGATAAATTAAAAAACTAGCGCCTTCTGTATTACCTATTCCTGTTGCACTTGCTTTATTATAGTAACTTTTAGTTTCGCAATCACCTAAGCTTGATTTTAAATAATATTCATATAGCGTGGTATCAAAATTATGTGGCAACATTACATAGCGCAATTTGGCGTCTGGAATATCCGTTTCTATATTGGTTGATTTTGTTAAAAATCCCCATTGGTAAGCCACACCAAAAGTTGAATCGCTACAAAACAATAAGTTGGAATTTTCTTTTCTTAAAATTTTTGACCTGCTTGGTGCTTTACCAAATTTAATTCTTACGGGCAATTTCATTTCATTTAAACAGCCTGTTACTTTATTAATTTGCGTAAGGCGCAAAGTATCTACCCCATCTTTTAAACCCCAATTAACATAGACCACCAACTCGTTTGGATTCGTCACAATTTTTCCACCCGTTGTACTCCAGAAATAGGTGTAGTTACTATTTGCATGCGCCATTCCATAACGAACTTCTAGTTCATTACGACAAACAGTGGTGGCGCCATATAAATTTGTCGTATCTGGTAAGGGCAAAACACTGATCTTCACTACATTTGAAGTATCTCTACCACAACCAGATCCAGCAAAATTAATGAGTCGATAATAAGTTTCTTGTTGAACTTGTGCCGGAAAATATATAGGATTAGTTGCAGCAGAAACAGAAGACCACTGACCATTTAATCCAATTTGCCATTGATAAAAATAATTTCCATCGCCGCCAGTTGCAGGTGTTCGAATGGTTAAACTATTTGGATTTAAATTATAACAAACAATTTGATCCGCATTGATTGCTGAACCTTTATACGCTGGATATACTTTAACTTTTAATATTTCGCTGGTAATTTCTCCACATCCATTGATAGAAGTAATTTTTACTCTGTAAAATCGTGTCTGTAAAAGTTTTCCTGATTGGTAATTATCAAACAAGGCACCATTTATATTTGTAAAATTAATTGAATCCGAAGATACTTGCCATTGGTAAGCATACACTGCGCCTCCTCCACTTGGAGCTAAAGCAAATTGCATGCGTGCAGGCGTTGCATTATAACAAATAATTTGATTGTTATTTAATTGCCCAGCTGCTAATGGCTCGTAAACTGTAATTTTAATTGAATCTGAGGCAATAGACCTACAGCCAAAAGTAGCAATGGCATTGATTCTATAATAAGTAGACTGCGTTAAATTTCCTGGTAAAAATTTTAAAGTTGTTGCACCGCTTATGTCAAACCAGTTGGTTCCATTAGTAGAACTTTGCCATTGATATATAAATTTATTATCTGCACCACTTGCATAAACGGTTAAACGCAAGGTGTCTGGAATAGTATTATAACATATACTTTGCGCTTGCGTAATGCGAGGCTTGGTATAAATACCAGATAATACTTTTATTTTAATAGCATTACTAATTTGTAAACTGCAACCTGCATTGCATTGATTGAATAAGCGCACGTAAGTTGTTTGGAATAAATTAGGCAATTTTAAGTTAGTACTATTTTGACCATTAATACTAAACCAATTGATACTATCAGAAGAGCTTTGCCACTGGTAAAAATAAGTGCCGCTTCCACCTATTGGATTTGTCAATAATCGAATGGTGTCTGGTGCAGAATTATAACAAATGGTTTGACTTTTGTTAATACTTGCGCCTATAAATAAAGGATATACTTTTATTTTAATACTATTGGTGTAAGCACTTCCGCAACCTGTATTAGAAATTATATTTACGCGATAAAAAACAGTTTGCAATAAATTTGCAGGCTGAAATGAAAATACATTTGGATTAACAATATTCGAAAAATTAATGGAATCGGAAGAAGCTTGCCATTGATAGGTATATAAATTGCCAGCGCCAGAAGGTAAAGTAAAAAACTGAATAGCGTTTGGAATCGTATTAAAACAAATAATTTGATTGCCGGTAATGGAACCCGGGCTGAAAGCACCATAAACAGTAACTTTTATCGAATCAGAAAAAAGCGTTGCACATCCATTTGTAGAAGTGGCTTTATACCTATAAAAAGTAGAGGTGGTTAGTACTCCTGTAGCCAATGTTAAACCTGTTTTGCCAATTATATCAGACCACACTGTTCCATTACTAGATATTTGCCATTGAAAAGAAAATACATTTCCGCCACCTGAAGGAATAGATTGAACGCGAAGGGTATCTGCCGCTGTGTTATAACATATATTTTGCGAAGTAGTAATAACCGGTTTGCTAACAAACCCTAAGACAGTAATTTTCAAACCAGAAGAGGTGTCGTTTTTACAGCCTGTAATAGTCGTTGCTAATAAGCGAATAAAAGTAGATTGTATTAATTTATTTAATTTTAATTTAATTGCATTCTGTCCAATTATATTTTGCCAGTTAATACTGTCTATACTACTTTGCCATTGATAGGCATACGAACCCAAACCATTTGCAGGAAAATTAATTACGCGAATAGTATCAGGTGCTGTATTATAACAAATTTGTTGATTACTATTTAATATTGCTTTTGGTAATACAGGATGAACAAATAATTTGACTAGCGCACTCGTATCCTTTTTTAAACCAGCACCTGCCGAATCTACGATACAACGAAATTTTCTATTATTATAACTAAAGGAAATATTATTAACAAACAAGGTGTCATTAACCGCAACTAAAAAAGTGTTGTTGATTAAATTGATCCAACCTGTAGCTGTTGAATCTTGCCAAGTGTAAAGTGAACTTGCAGGCTGAGTATTGACAACGCTAAAGAAGGTACTTGTATTTTGACAAATAGCGATACTTCCGGGAGAAACAACTACTGCTGATTGAGCCGTATTATCAAACCCAAAAAGAAATAAAATAATAGTTAAAATTAAAAATGGTGCTTTGATACACTTCATATTAAAAATAAATGTACTAATTCTATAGAAATTTCATTGCTTTCCATTGAATGATTAAAACTTATAGGCTAAAGAGGTGGCAAAAAACCTATTATTTTTTATTGAACTTACATCTGATTGAAAGGTATTGGAAGAACTAAACAGCCCCCTTAATTCCATTCTCAAAAGCAAGTTGGGATTAATAAAATAATCAGTATTAAAAGATAAGCCGTTTACTACAAAAGCTGCATTGCTTGGCATTGCAACAATTACATTTTTTTTATCTTGGTAATGCTCGAACCTTATGGCTGCTTTTAGCTTATCGTTAAAAGAAAACTGAGTAATAAAAATTGGACTATACCAAAAATTATATTTATTTTCTTGCTGGTATTTTTGCTGCATTCCAAAATCAAACCCTGTTAACATTCGCCATCTTCTATTCAAATTTATTTGGATATAAAAATTATTGAATATTCTAAAATCTGATAAATCACCGCGGCTTTCACTTCCAGTATACAGACTCCAATTATAGTTTACTTTCGCATTCGGAATATATTTAAATTGAGCGCCAAAAGACCTAATAGCCTTGAAGTTTAACGGATTTATTTTTTGCCATCCGTTTAAAAATAGCGTAGCGAATTCATATTTTTCATTGGGTTTATAAGTAAATTTTAATCCCGTTTCGTAATAAGGAGATTGTTCTGCTAATAATGATCGGGTTAAATTCCAATTATCACAAGCAACACTGCTTTCAAAACCAATATGGGAAGGTATAATACCAGCTGTTAAGTAGATTGTTTTTTTATTATTCAATGCAACATTGATATTTGCTTCTAAAATATTTTTTGCGAATTTAGATTCATTAGCATAATTATCTTGCACATAGGTGCCCGCATGCAAGGCAAGATTCATTTCTATTTTTGGGCTACTTAATTTAAACTTAAGACTTGATTGATTGAAACGAAGCTGGTTATTTCTATTATAATTATAATAAAAGGTCTGCCTTTCTCCTTTTTGAGTTTGATTAAAGTCTGTTACAAAATACGCTTCAGAATAGCCAGAAACAGTCAATTTAAACTTGTGTATATCATTTGCTAATTGTGCATTTAATTTGGACGAAAACAAGCCAAAAACAAGTAAAAAAGTGGCTTTTTTAGCAAACATTATTGTATTTTTATTGTTCAAAGTATAGCAATTACATCAAAAATAAGAAACATAATAATAATACCGATATGAGTACTGAAAACAAATGCCCTTTTAACCACGGGGAAGTTAAGAAAAGCGCTGGTGGTGGCACTAGCAACCGCGATTGGTGGCCTAACCTTTTAAACTTAAATGTTTTGCGCATGCATAGTAACTTATCTAACCCAATGGGCGAAGATTTTGATTATGCAAAAGCATTTCAAGCACTAGATTTTAAAACATTAAAAGCAGAGATTAACGAATTAATGGTTACCTCGCAAGATTGGTGGCCTGCAGATTATGGACATTATGGTCCATTGTTTATTCGTATGGCATGGCATAGTGCAGGTACTTATCGTACTAGTGATGGTAGAGGTGGCGCAGGTGCAGGAACACAAAGATTTGCACCTTTAAATAGTTGGCCAGATAATGCCAATTTAGATAAAGCAAGATTATTGTTATGGCCTATCAAACAAAAATATGGTAAAAATATTTCTTGGGCAGATTTAATGATTTTAGCAGGTAACTGTGCATTAGAATCTATGGGTTTTGAAACTTTTGGATTTGCTGGCGGTAGAGCCGATGTATGGGAACCAGAAGAAGATATTTATTGGGGTTCGGAAGCAGAATGGTTAGCAGACAAAAGATATACTGGCGATCGTGATCTAGAAAATCCTTTAGCTGCGGTGCAAATGGGCTTAATTTATGTAAACCCACAAGGACCAAACGGAGTGCCTGATCCATTGGCTTCGGCAAGAGATATCCGCGAAACATTTGGCAGAATGGCCATGAACGATGAAGAAACTGTTGCATTAATTGCAGGTGGTCATACTTTTGGTAAAACACACGGCGCTGCAGATCCAAGTAAATACGTTGGTCCAGAACCAGCAGGTGCAGATATTACAGAACAAGGTTTAGGTTGGAAAAATTCTTTTGAAAGTGGTAATGGTGAATACACAATTACCAGTGGATTAGAAGGAGCTTGGACAACAACACCAACGCAATGGAGTAATAACTATTTTGAAAACCTATTTGGTTACGAATGGGAATTAACAAAAAGCCCAGCAGGTGCACACCAGTGGAAGCCTAAAAACGACGGAGGTGCTGGCACCGTTCCAGACGCGCATAACAAATCAAAATCGCATGCGCCAATGATGTTGACGAGCGACATTGCTTTAAGAGTGGATCCTCTTTACGAACCAATCTCTAGACGCTTTTACGAAAACCCAGATCAATTTGCAGACGCATTTGCAAGAGCATGGTATAAATTAACGCACCGTGATATGGGCCCTCGTGCTTTACACTTAGGACCAGAAGTACCAAGCGAAGAAATTATTTGGCAAGATCCAATTCCGGTTAACAATCACAAATTAGCCGATGCAGATATTGCTTCTTTAAAAGCTAGTGTAATGGCATCCGGATTATCTATTTCCGAATTAGTAAGCACAGCCTGGGCATCTGCATCTACCTTCCGTGGATCCGATAAACGTGGTGGCGCAAATGGTGCACGCATTCGTTTAGCTCCACAAAAAGATTGGAAAGCAAATAATCCAACGCAATTAGCTAAAGTATTAACTGCATTAACAAATATTCAAACTGCATTCAATGCCAATGGAAAATATGTTTCGATGGCAGACTTAATTGTACTTGCGGGTAATGCAGCAATTGAAAAAGCAGCACACAATGCAGGTCATGAAGTGAACGTTTCATTTATTGCAGGAAGAGGCGATGCAAGCCAAGCACAAACTGATGTAGATTCGTTTGCATTTTTAGAACCAAAAGCAGATGGTTTTAGAAACTATAAACAACAAAATTTAATTGCAACGGCCGAAGAATTATTAGTAGACCGCGTACAATTACTTACCTTAACTGCACCAGAAATGACTGCTTTAGTTGGCGGTTTGCGTGTATTAAATACAAATTTTGATCATTCCAATCATGGTGTATTTACTAAAAACGCAAACACACTTTCAAATGATTTCTTTGTCAATTTATTAGACATGAATATTACTTGGAAAGCAAACTCGGCTAGCTCAGATGCATTTGAAGGACGCGACAGAAAATCTGGTGAATTAAAATGGACAGGTTCAAGAGTGGATTTAATTTTTGGATCAAACTCAGAGCTCAGAGCCATTGCAGAGGTTTACGCATCGGCAGATGCAAAGTCTAAATTTGTAAACGACTTTGTTGCCGCTTGGACTAAAGTGATGCATTTAGATCGCTTTGATTTGAAATAATTTACAATCATCATATTAAAAAAAAGCCTTTACAAATTTGTAAAGGCTTTTTTTTATCTTGAATTTTATTGGATTAATTTTGTGATATCAAACTTTTTCATTTGCATAAAAGCATACATCGCTTTAGGAGCTTTTTCGGGATCGCTCATTAATTTAGCTAGAATGCTAGGCACCACTTGCCATGAAACGCCAAATTTATCTTTAAGCCAACCGCACTTACCTTCGGAACCTCCTTCGGTTAATTTATCCCAATAATGGTCTATTTCTTCTTGCGTTTCGCAAGTAATAACAAAAGAAGTTGCTTCGCTAAAATGAAATTCGGGGCCACCATTTAATGCCATGAATTTGGCACCATTTAATTCAAACACAACTGCCATTGGATTTGCTGACAAAACCTTCGAATTTGGATGAATACTGCAATAAAATTCGGCTGCTGGTAATGCTTGACCATCAAACCAAAGACATGGGTAAATCTGCTTGTTCATATTAATTTAATATGCGCTAAAAATAAAGAATTATATTTGAATTGAATAAAATTAGCCTTTAAAATTATGCCTAACAAAAAACAACTATCCTTCTTAGATCGCTATTTAACACTATGGATTTTTATAGCCATGCTATTAGGCGTAGGCATTGGTTATTTTAGCAATTTTGCCGAAACGCAATTTCAATCTATGTCTGTAGGAACTACCAATATTCCATTAGCCATTGGTTTAATTTTAATGATGTTTCCGCCCTTTGCCAAAGTGCGATACGATAAAATTAAAGAGGTTTTTAAAAACACTAAAGTGTTGGGTATGTCATTATTTTTAAATTGGATAGTAGGCCCTATTTTAATGTTTGTACTCGCTATTTTATTTTTACATAATCAACCAGAATACATGGTGGGCTTGATTTTGATAGGTTTAGCGAGATGCATTGCCATGGTAATAGTATGGAACGATTTAGCAGATGGCAGTAGAGAATATGCTGCTGGACTTGTTGCATTGAATAGTATTTTTCAAGTATTGCTTTACAGCGTTTACGCTTATTTATTTGTAACAGTATTGCCTCCGCTATTTGGCTTTGAAGGAAAAGTAGTGGCTATATCTATTGTAGAAATTGCAAAAAGTGTGGGTATTTATTTAGGACTGCCTTTTGCTGCTGGATTCTTATCAAGGTATTCTTTAGTTAAATTAAAAGGAGAAGAATGGTATAACACAAAATTCATTCCTGCCATAAGTCCTATTACCTTAATTGCATTATTATTCACCATCGTTTTTATGTTTAGCTTGAAAGGTAAATTAATTGTAAGCATACCATTTGATGTTATTCGAATAGCTATACCATTAATGATTTATTTTGCCATCATGTTTTTACTGAGTTTTGCGATTGGGAAAAAAATGGGCGCCGACTATGCAACTAATACTTCTATTGCATTTACAGCCGCAGGTAATAATTTTGAATTAGCCATAGCCGTTGCTATTGGGGTGTTTGGCATTAATAGTGGACAAGCCTTTGCCGGCGTAATAGGCCCATTAGTAGAAGTTCCGGCCCTTATCATTTTAGTAAATGTATCCTTCTGGTTAAAATCAAAATATTACAAATCATGAAAAACGTATTAATTTTATGTACTGGTAACAGTTGTAGAAGTCAAATTGCAGAAGGATTTTTAAGAAAAATGTTAGCGGGCAAAGCGATGGTTTATAGCGCAGGAATTGAAATTCATGGCGTCAATCCTAAAGCAATTGAAACCATGAAAGAAGTTGGGATAGATATAATCAATCATACTTCTAATCATATTTCGGAATACGAAAACATTAATTTTGATTTTATTATAACCGTATGCGACCATGCAAAAGAAAGCTGTCCATACTTTCCATCGAATGCTGTAAAATTTCATCAAAACTTTCCAGACCCAGCAAAAGCGGTAGGTACAGCAGATGAAGTTAAATTAGCATTTGCTAGTGTAAGAGAATTGATTGAGGATTACTGCGAAAATTTTGTTGCGAAAAATTTTTAAAAGCGATATCCAATATTCAGGTTAAGATCATAGATTGCCCCGGGGCCTAGTATATAAAATAAACCCTTAAATCCATTACCTATTCCTTCTTCTAAGTCCTCCCCATATATTTTGGGGCAAATTTTAAATCCTCTTGAATAATCGATAAAAAATCTTTTGTCTTTGCCGAAAAACCGTTGCGTTCCCCAACCAAATGCGGCTAAAAAATAATTGCCTCCAATGGTTTGCCCACTTCCTATGCGAGCAAATTGATAGGTTTGCTTAGCAAGTGGCTTAATTTTATATCGACGCATTTCCAGATAGCTTTGATTACCCGCCCACATATTATGATAACTTGAAAAAGAACCCATGATTGATAAATTATTATCGAATCTTACTTCGGCTTTAATTCTCATTTTGCTTATCAAGCCAATAGGGCTATTGATATATAAAGCAAATCCAGGTTCCCCAGCATAATTAGCGCTATAATTTTGCGCAAAAAGGGTAGATGTTACAAGGCAAATGCCTAAAATCAATCCAATTTTTAGTTTCATAACAAATGTGCTTTACCCAAATATAAGAATTCAAGCAATTTAATAAAAAGAAAAAAACCAAACCTGACATAAATCATATGTTAAAAAAACGCTTAGGGCTATCTTTAATTAAATAAAAAAGAAAATTATGAAAACGAAGAAGATCAAAAATGTATTAATTGCATTGGATTACAACCCCACTGCCCAAAAAATTGCAGAATTAGGTTATGCATTTGCCAATGCTATGCAAGCAAAAATTACCCTTGCTACTATCTATGAAAACTACATCGATTACACCCCGGTGTTATACGATCCAATTATGGGGTTTGCTGGCTATACCGAAAGCGATGCCATTAGTCAGGAGTTAATTGTTACAAACACTAAAAAGTTTTTAGAAAAAACCAAGAAACATTTAGGTGATGAAAATATTGCAATCATTTTAAAAGAAGGTAGCAGTGCCGAAGAAATTTTAAACATAGCAAAAGAAATAAAAGCAGACTTAATTGTAATTGGCAGCCATAGTAAAAAATGGTTAGATAAGCTATTGATAGGCAGCACCACCGAAAAAGTATTAAGACACACCGAAATTCCAATGTTGATTATTCCAACAAAAGGGTAAAAAAATGTTAATTACTTTTTCGCTCCAACACGACCACATTCAACATGAGTAGGGCTAAAGCATAAAAAGAATCTTCGAAGGGAATGGTTCCCCATCGAAAACCAACGTTCTCTAAGTCGTTGTATAAGACAATAGGAATGCTGGTCAGTAAACCATTGACCATAAAGAATGGAATCAATGAAAATAAATAGGCAAGTATAAAATAGCCATGCCATTTTTTTGGATTGAGGTAAAAATAGGTTGTTATTAAAACTAAAAGCGAAAAAGTAACCAAGGTGTAAATTTGCTCATAATAAAAAGCCACCATTGCAGCAGAAAAAATAGCAACAAACAACCAAACCGATTTTGTCCATTTAAAATTTTCGGCTTTTGGAAAATAATATTTCATGCAAGCATAAATAAATAAGCAAGCATATGGAACCACTATAAAAAATAAAATTTCTTCTATTGGTAATTCGAATATTTTAATTCCAGTTATATATTTTTCGTTAAAACTCCAAACCCCTTTTACCGTAAAATACTGATCCCATATTAAAAATGGAATTCCTCCAAAAAGCAATGCTGGAAATAGTTTTGGCCACCATTTATAGTAATACGCTCTTTTATCAAATGAGTACAAAAACGGCACTAAGATTGTAAAAAAGTCGATTAATAAATAATAATACTTCTCCATTAGTTTTTTTCAATAATTTTTTTTTCAGCAATACTCAGTGTTTTTGAATTCAATAAAACAGCTATCATTTCTTTTTTAAAAGTAGCCGGCACATCGAGCCTCTGGAACTGAATTTGTTGCAGGATCATCTTCTTATCTACCGCAAGTTCTTTACTATATCCAAGGAAAGTAGGTAGTTGGTCTTGTACGGAAAAACGTAAAAACCTAATTTCTAAATTAGCTGGATCTAATGCAACTGCCTTTTTGATAGTCTGATCAAAACTACGCACATAGCGCATTTTTTCGTATGGGTTTGCCACATGTCTTGCCTTTAATGCAGTAAAATAAGCTACATAAGCTTGCGTGAGTGGATCTTGTGTTTTACTACTTAGCAATAATTGATGAACTTCATTGTTTACTTTAGCGCTATAAACTGCTTTCTTAAATTCTTTTCTAGCAAGCTCAATGCTTCCCTTGGCATGTAACAAAAGGGAATAAATTAAGCAAAGGAATATTAAAAATATTTTTTTCATATAGCTTACTAATTTATAGTATCTAATTTATTTTTAATCATTGACTGCAATAATAAATAAAGCTTTTTGCTATCTGATACCCTAATGCGAGCGTTTGCAATTACATTCGCATCTACGTTTTTTATTTTATCGAATAATTCGGTGTAGTACTGATAAGCAATGTATACCCCTAACCTGCTCGTGCTTGGTAGTTGTTGAATGCCAATCAAACCAGCATTAAAATCTGCCTGTATATCTTGTTCAATTGCTCTTTTATCTGCATTAGAAAAATGCATAAAATTTATTCCTGGGAAATAGGTTCGGCCTCTTTCTTGAAAATCTGATTGAATATCTCTTAAAAAATTAATTTTTTGAAATGCCGCACCTAATTTACTTGCCGATGGCTTTAGTTTTTCATACTCATTTTTATTGCCCTCACAAAAAACCATCAAACACATAAGGCCTATTACTTCGGCAGAACCATAAATATATTTTTCGTATGCTGCTCGATCGTATACTTGATCCGTTAAATCCATTTCCATACTTTCGAAAAAGGCAGTAATTAAATCTAATGGAATGTGGTATTGATTGACCACCGTTTGAAAGCAATGTAATACTGGATTTAAACTAATCCGATCTTGTATTGCTTTATAGGTTTGTTGTTTAAAATCGGCTAATAAACTTTCTTTGTCGAGCCCATGGAAGGTATCTACAATTTCGTCTGCATACCTAACAAAACCATATATTGCATAAACTGGCGCACGCAATGGCTTGGCAAAAGCTTTAATGCCTATGCTAAAAGAAGTACTGTAGCGATGTGTGATTAATTTGCTACACTCAAAACTAGTAGAATTATACAGCTCCATCATATTATTATCATTAAAAAGAAAACATAAAAAAGTTATTTTGGTTTCCTTTATAAGAAATTAAAATTAGTATAATTTTGTATATTATAATAACGCTATCATTATAAGGCCTATCTAAATGAAAGATTCAAAAAAAATAGTAGTGATTGGGGCTGGTTTTGCTGGCCTGGCTGCAGCTGCAAAACTAGCACAAGCAGGGCACGATGTGCATTTAATTGAAAAAAACGACCAAACCGGTGGCAGAGCTAGGATTTGGGAAAAAGATGGATTTACTTTCGACATGGGACCAAGTTGGTATTGGATGCCCGAAGTTTTCGACAATTTCTTTAAAGAATTTGGCAAAACAACCTCCGATTTTTACGAATTAAAAAGATTGAGCCCATCTTATAGGGTGTATTTTGGGGAGCATGATTTCATAGATGTTCCATCAGATTTTCAGGAGTTATTGAATTTATTTGAAAGTATTGAAAAAGGAAGCGGAGAAAAATTAAAAAAATTCTTATCGGTTGCCGAATACAAATACAAAACAGGCATGAACGAATTTGTTTGGAAACCATCCGATTCGGTAACGGAGTTTTTTGACATCCGAATTTTAAAATCTATTTTCAAAATTAACATGTTTGGTTCGGTAAGTAACGAGGTGCGTGCGCTATTTAAAAACGAAAAACTAATTCAATTGCTCGAATTTCCTGTTTTATTTTTAGGTGCCACTCCACAAAATACGCCAGGATTATATAGCTTAATGAATTATGCAGATTTAGTGTTGGGCACTTGGTTTCCTAAAGGTGGTATGCACGAAATTGTCAAAGCAATGACCAAAGTTGCCATTGAGCAAGGTGTTCACATTCATTTGAACGAAGAAATTATACATATTGAAACGCTAAACGGTAAAGCGGTAAAAGTTATTAGTAATCAATCGGAATATACAGTAGATGCAGTAGTTTCGGGCGCAGATTACGCACACACAGATTTAAAATTATTGGATAAAAACGTAGCAAATTACGACGAAAATTATTGGGATAAAAAAACATTTTCTCCATCGAGTTTACTTTTTTATATTGGATTAAATAAAAAATTAAAAAACGTCATTCATCATAATTTATTTTTCGATGCACCATTTGATGAGCACGCTTACGAAATTTACACTAAACCTAGTTGGCCAAAAAAACCATTATTTTATGCTAGCGCAGCATCAATTACAGATCCAGCATGTGCACCTGAAAATGGCGAAAATTTATTCTTTTTAATTCCGCTTGCACCAGGCTTAAATGATTCGGAAGAAATGAGAGAAAAATATTTTCAGATGATTTGTGAAAGGTTCGAAAAAATAACGGGTGAAAATATCAGTGATGCTATTTTATTTAAAAGAAGTTATGCCATGAATGATTTTATAAAAGATTATCATTCTCATAAAGGCAACGCTTATGGATTAGCCAATACCCTTTTGCAAACTGCATTTCTTAAACCAAAAATGCGTTCAAAAAAATTAAAGAACTTATTTTATACCGGTCAATTAACTGTTCCAGGCCCCGGAGTTCCTCCAAGTATTATTTCTGGCCAAGTGGCAGCCAAAGAAACGCTGAATTACCTTCATCAATCCTAAATCCAAATTTAAAAAAAGATTCGAATTTGGGTCGGAATTGAGCTTTTTTACATGTTTAAACATATTGTATAAATAAAGTATAAAATAAGTTAAACAAAACTTGGGATTGATAAATGTCCTGCTTACATTTGATTGTAAATCAAGCAATATGAATAAGCAAGAATTTGATTCTTTAGTGATTAAACAAAGCAGTTCTCTTAGAACATATGCTTATCATTTTACACATGATGCGGATGATGCAGACGACTTGGTACAAGATACCATGCTCAAAGCCATCACCTACTACAATAAGTTTGCTGAAGGTACTAACCTTAAAGGATGGCTATATACCATCATGAAGAACACCTTCATCAATAACTACCGTAGGATTACCAAAATCAACACCATGGTAACACAATCTGACGAGATTAGTTCTGCAAACCTATACTTTAGTGCTACAAACAATGATGCTACGGGTAAATTTGTGATGCAAGACATCCAAAGAGCATTAAATCATTTAAACGATGACTATAAAATCCCTTTCAATATGTATTTCGAGGGCTATAAATACCACGAAATTGCCGATTATTTAAATATCCCGATTGGCACCGTTAAAACCAGAATTCATGTGGCAAGAAAGCTATTAAAAGCAAACTTAAAGCCTTACGAAAGAAATATCCCCAAGCAAATGGTCGACGAAGAATCGATTTTTGCTTAATAAAAGCGATTTAGCAAATTATATTTACAGCCCACAACGCTATTTAAACCTAGTTTTGTGGGCTTTCTTTATCATACATGAAAATAAAAGGGATTTCTAATTTAATTATGGTATCTTTGTGACATTAAATTTTTATTAAAAAATATCATGAATAACGGAACAGTAAAATTCTTCAACGACTCAAAAGGGTTCGGATTTATTAAAGAAGAAGGAACAGGAAAAGAGTACTTTGTACACGTTTCTGGTTTGATCGATGAGATCAGAGAAAATGACGAAGTAACTTTCGAACTGAAAGAAGGAAAAAAAGGTTTAAATGCAGTAGACGTTAAGTTAGCTTAATATACTTAAAGACTTTATTCCAGCCCTGCTTTATGCGGGGCTTTTTTTTGCTCAAATATTAATGAATATTGACTTCTCGAGCCAATTCTACCCCAAATTTGGCTTTGACCGATTCAATAATGAGTTCAGAAAAGTCGTAAATCTCCTTGCCACTGGCTCCCCCACAATTAACCAATACCAATGCCTGGTTTTTCCAAGTTCCTGCATTGCCAATCTGTTTGCCTTTCCAACCGCATTGTTCTATTAACCATCCGGCTGCTAATTTTTCTTGTCCATCTGCTAATGGAAAATGAACAATGGCAGGAAATTGTAATAGGAGTTGTTGAAAAACAGCAGCACTCACTACTGGATTTTTAAAGAAAGAACCTGAATTGCCAATCGTACTTGGGTCTGGTAATTTGGCCACACGAATAGCAGCTACTACATCGCTCACATCTTTCATGGTAGGATGCATTATTCCACGATTTTTTAATTCCTCTTGAATAGCACCATAACTTAATTTTAATGCTGCATTTTTTTGCAACTTAAAAACAACGGATGCAATAATGTATTTATTTTTTAATGCTGATTTAAAAACACTTTCGCGGTAATCAAATTTACAAGCTTCTTTATCGAAAACTTTTACCTCACCAGTTGCAATTTCTATGGCCAATAAAGAATGAAAGGTATCTTTCAGTTCTACACCATAAGCACCAATATTTTGTACTGGTGATGCACCAACGGTACCAGGAATTAAAGTTAAATTTTCTAAACCTGCAAATTTTTGAGCCACACAAAATAATACAAAATCGTTCCAAACCTCTGCTGCGCCTGCTTCTACAAACACATCGTCATCTTGCTCACATACCGTAATTCCTTTAATACCTAAACGAATTACTAAGCCATCAAAATCTTTGGTCAACAATAAATTGCTACCGCCGCCTAAAACCAATAATTCATTTTGTTTGCAAATGTCTGAGGCTAAAACGGATTGTAATTCTACTATCGTTTTTACTTGCACAAAATATTTCGCGTTTACAGCAATTCTAAAAGTATTGAAAGGAAGTAAGGAAATATTTTCTTGAATTTGCATATTAACAATTTAAATATGTAGCGCGCGATTTGCTGTTGCAGCTAAACAAGCTTCTTTGAATACCTCGGTATAGGTTGGATGCGCATGACTCATGCGTGCAATATCTTCTGCACTTGCCCTAAATTCCATTGCCACAACTGCCTCGGCAATCATGTCTGCCACTCGTGGGCCAATCATATGTACGCCTAAAATCTCATCTGTTTTCGCATCTACTAGTACTTTCACAAAACCGTCTGTATCCATACTGGCGCGAGCTCTACCGCTAGCAAGAAATGGAAATGAACCCATTCTATAATTAACGCCTGCGGTTTTTAATTCTTCTTCTGTTTGACCAACAGCTGCCACTTCGGGCCAGGTATACACTACGCCCGGAATTAAATTATAATTGATGTGTGGTTTTTGTCCTGCAATATATTCGGCAACATACACGCCTTCTTCTTCCGCTTTATGTGCAAGCATAGCTCCTTTTACTACATCGCCAATGGCAAATACGCCTGCCACTTTGGTTTCTAAATGTTGGTTCACTGGGATTTTTTTACCACGATCATCTAAGCTGATACCAATTTTTTCTAAGCCTAATCCCTCGGTATAAGCTGTTCTTCCAACCGCTACTATACAATAATCTCCTTTAATGGAAATCATTTTTCCAGAAGCATCGCTAGCCTCAACGGTAACTTCTTTAGCATTGCTCGATACTTTTTTAACTTGATGACTCAGTAAAAATTCAAAGCCAATTTTCTTCAATGATTTTTGTAATTCTTTACCTAAAGATTTATCCATTGTTGGGATAATACCCTCTGCAAACTCAACAACAGTAACCTTTGTGCCAAGTCTTGCATATACAGAACCTAACTCTAAACCAATTACACCACCACCAA
>CAIKLP010000013.1 GCA_903828245.1 uncultured bacterium
ATTTAAAAAATGCCTGTCTGAAACAGACAGGCATTGAATTAATAAGGTATCGTTTAAATTAATTTTGCTTCAACTTTGCTTCCATACTTAAAGTAGTATGTGGAACGGCTCTTAATCTTTCTTTTGGAATAATTTTGCCAGTTTCTCTACAAATACCGTAAGTTTTGTTTTTAATACGGATCAAAGCGGCTTCTAATTGATCAATAAATTTTCTTTGACGAACGGCCAATTGATTGACATGTTCTTTTTCTAAGGTAGCAGAACCGTCTTCTAATACTTTAAAAGTACCAGCAGTATCGTCTGTTCCATTATTATTTGGGTTACTCAACGTTTCGGTAAGCAATTGTAATTCTTCTCTTGCCGAAGCTAATTTTTTAGTAATAATATCTTTAAATTCGATGAGTTCAGAATCCGAATAACGACTTTTTTCATTTGGATCCTGCACACGAGGAATCACAATATTAACCGGTTCAGGTTTTTTAATTTCAACTGGTTTTTTTGTAATTGGCTTTGCCGATACTGGTTTTGCTACCACTACAGGAGCTACTACTTTTTTAACAGCTGGTTTTCCAATTACTTTTTTCGCAGCTACTTTTGCAACAACTACCTTAGCCACTACTTTTTTAGCAGGCGCTTTAGGTGCTACTTTTTTCGCTACTACTTTTTTAGCAGGGGCTTTAGGCGCTACTTTTTTGGCTACTACTTTTTTAGCGGGCGCTTTTTTAGCAATTACTTTTTTCGCTACTACTTTTTTAGCAGGTGCTTTCGCTACTTTTTTCGCAACGGCTTTTGCTACTACTTTTTTAGCAGGTGCTTTTTTAGCAATTACTTTTTTAGCTACTACTTTTTTCGCAGGTGCTTTTGTTGCTTTTTTCGGAGCCGCTTTCGCCACTACCTTTTTCGCTACTTTTTTAGGAGTTGCTTTTGCCACTACTTTTTTAGCTACTACTTTTTTCGCAGGTGCTTTGGTTGCTTTTTTAGGAGCTGCTTTCGCTACTACCTTTTTTGCTACTTTTTTCTTAGCAGGAGCCTTAGCCACTGCTTTTTTTGCTGCCGGTTTAGCTTTAGCTGCCGTTTTAGCTATCTTTTTGGATGCTGATGTAGACTTCTTTTTCATTTATTTCTACTCTTTCTTTGTTTAATAAATCTCCTGCAACAAATAACATTTCGGTTGCTAGAATTTCGGCGCAAATATAATTTAAATTCTTATTTATCGCTTCTTTAATATATTCATTGTCTAAAATTTGTACGCTAATCTTGTCCGTAACCTCGAATCCTTTATCCTTTCGCAGATTTTGGATACGATTTATTATTTCACGGGCCAATCCTTCGAGCCTTAAATCTTCCGAAATACTCACATCTAGGGCTACGGTAATTTTGCCCATTACATTCACCAACCAGCCAGGTATATCTTCTGCTACAATTTCAACATCTTCTATTGCAATCGTATAAGGGCTGTTTGCTAGCGTAAATTGCCCATTTTTCTCAAATTCAATTATTTGATCTTGGTCTAGTGCAGTTAATGCGGCAGCTACCTCTTTCATGTCTTTGCCCACTTTAGCGCCTAATGCCTTAAAGTTTGGTTTTATCTTCTTATGAATAAAGCCATGCGAATCCGTAAGGTACTCAATGTTTTTAATATTGGTTTCAGATAATATTAAATGTTTCACATCTTCAATTTTTGCATCCATCTCTTTTCCTAAAGAAGGAATTAAAATTCTAGCCAAGGGTTGACGCACATTAATGCTCACTTTTTTTCTTAATGATAATACCATCGACGAAATATTTTGTGCCAATAACATACTTTCGTTTAGCCTTTCATTAATTAAATCGAGGTTTGCTTCGCCTAAATAACTTAAGTGAATAGAAGCTGCTTTGAATTTCGAATTTACAGCTAACTCTTTTTCGCGTAAGCCATCTGTTAAATTTTTATATAACCATTCTGCAAAGAAAGGAGCCACCGGACTCATTAATTGACTAATGGTGCTAAGGCATTCAAACAATGTTTCGTACGCTGCTTTTTTATCTGCAGTTAATTCTCCTTTCCAAAATCTTCTTCTCGATAAACGCACATACCAATTCGATAAATGTTCGTCTACAAAATATTGTATGGCTCTAGCGGCACGATGTGGTTCGTAGTTTTCGTAGCTCTCACTTACTTCAACAATTAATTTTTGCAATGCAGAAATAATCCATTGGTCTAGTTCTGCGCGTTCTTTTACTGGTGTGCATTGGTCTTCCTTAATTTCGAATCCATCTATATTTGCATAAAGCGCAAAGAAATTATAGGTATTATATAAAGTGCCAAAGAATTTTCTTTGTACTTCTGCTAAGCCTTCCATGTCGAATTTTAAATTATCCCATGGTGCGGCATTGCTAATCATATACCAACGCGTTGCATCGGCGCCATATTTATCGATGGTTTCAAATGGATCGATGCCGTTACCTAAACGCTTGGACATTTTATTTCCATTTTTATCTAAAACCAATCCATTTGAAATCACATTTTTATAAGAAACAGAATCGAACAACATGGTAGAGATGGCATGTAAAGTAAAAAACCAACCTCTTGTTTGATCAACACCTTCTGCAATAAAATCGGCAGGATAAGCCGAGTCCCATTCTTTTTGAAAAGGATATTTATCGCCAGCAGCTAATTTGCTTTGGTCTAATCCCCATTGTGCATAAGGCATTGCGCCCGAATCAAACCATACATCAATTAAGTCGGCCTCTCTAAACATTTTTTCTCCCGATGGAGCAACCAAGACCACTTCATCAACATAAGGGCGATGTAAGTCTTTTAATTCAAAACCTGCGGGCATAAAACCTGCTGCAATTGATTTGGCAATTTCGGTATTCATGGTTGCCATCGAATCAATGCAAATTTCTGTGGTACCATCTGCCGTTCTCCAAATAGGTAGTGGTGTTCCCCAATAGCGCGAACGCGATAAGTTCCAGTCTACTAAATTTTCTAACCAATTACCAAATCTTCCAGTTCCGGTCGATTCAGGTTTCCAATTAATGGTTTTATTTAATTCCACCATGCGTTCTTTAAACGCAGTAGATTTAATAAACCAAGAATCTAATGGATAATATAAAATAGGTTTGTCTGTTCTCCAGCAATGCGGATAACTGTGTTCGTATTTCTCTACTTTAAAAGCCTTGTTTTCGGTTTTTAATTTAATGGCAATGCGCTCATCGACCGATAAATATTTATCTCTATTTTGTTTAAGTCTTTCTACTTCTTTTTCTTCGACCGATAAATAATCTTCTTTTACAAATTCGTTTGCAAAATCAATTACTTCGGGCACAAAGCGACCACGTTTATCCACTAAAGTTAAAGAGCCAATGCCATTGAGTTTAGCCACCCTAAAGTCGTCTGCACCAAAGCTTGGCGCTATATGTACGATACCTGTTCCATCTTCGGTGGTAACAAAATCACCAATGATTACTTTAAAGGCGTCGCCATCGTTGGGCTGTGCATAAGGTAATAGTTGTTCGTAACGAATACCTGCTAAATCTTTACCTGCTATGGTATCAATAATTTCAAAAGGAATTATTTTATCACCTGCTTGGTAACTTGCAAAATCTACTCCTGCATTTTTTTCAGAAAAATATTTACCTGCTAAATCTTTCGCTACAATTACTTGTACCGGCGCAAAAGTATAAGGATTAAAAGTTTTAATAATTTGGTATTCGATGTTTTTCCCAACTGCTAAAGCCGTATTAGAAGGTAATGTCCATGGCGTAGTGGTCCAAGCTAAAAAATATACTTCGCCATATTTACTCAATACGCTATCGGTGGTAATTGCTTTAAATTGTGCAACTGCCGAAGTATCTTTTACATTTTTATAAGTGCCCGGTTGATTTAATTCGTGCGAGCTCAAACCTGTTCCTGCAGCAGGAGAGAAAGGTTGAATGGTATAGCCTTTGTATAATAAATCTTTATCGTGTAACTGTTTGAGTAGCCACCATAAAGTTTCTATGTATTCATTTTTATATGTAATGTATGGGTTTTCTAAATCTACCCAATAGCCCATTTTTTGAGTTAAGTCGTTCCATACATCGGTATAACGCATCACTTCTTTTTTACAAGCCGCATTGTAATCGTCTACCGATATTTTTTTGCCAATATCTTCTTTGGTAATTCCTAAGGCTTTTTCAACGGCCAATTCAATAGGCAAACCGTGTGTATCCCATCCACCTTTTCTTTTTACTTGAAAGCCTTTTAATGTTTTATAGCGACAGAAAATATCTTTGATAGATCTTGATAATACATGGTGAATGCCAGGCAAGCCATTAGCAGATGGCGGCCCTTCGTAAAAGGTATAAGGTTTGTCTGCAGGTCGAGACGAAATACTTTGTTCAAATATTTCATTCGCTTGCCAATAAGCTAAAATATCTTTTCCTATTTGAGCTAACTGAAGTTGTTTAAATTCTGGATACTTGCTCATGATTTTAAATCGCTTGCTGCTTTTTTGTGAATGCTTTTTTCCAAACTCAACAATAAACTTGGAAGTAAAATTAAATTAGAAATAACGGCTACTAATAAAGTAATCGAAATTAAAATACCTAGCGAAACAGTTCCTCCAAAATTAGAGGCTGCAAAAATACCAAATCCAAAAAATAAAATAATGGCGGTATAGATCATGCCTAAACCAGATTCTTTAAGGGTAATAGAAGTCAGTTTGGAAATATCCCAGTTTTTGGTTTTTTGTTCGTGACGGTATTTTGTTAAAAAATAAAGTGTTTGGTCGGAAGCAATTCCAAAGGCAATACTAAAAATTAAAATAGTACTTGGTTTTAAATTGATGCCTACAAATCCCATAATGCCTGCCGTAATTAAAAGCGGAATAATATTTGGCAATAAACTAATGATCACCATTTTCATTGTTCTAAATAAAACCAACATCAGTAAAGCAATTAAAGCAATGGCTAATAATAAACTCTCTCTCAAATTGGTAAACAAATAATTGGTACCATCTACAAATATTACACTTGCGCCAGTTAAGAGCACTTCGTATTTCGCTGGATTAAAAATAGAATCGATGCGTGGTTTTAATTCCTTAAAAAGCGCATTGGTTTTTTTAGAGCCAATGTCTGCCATTTGAAAACTAATGCGAGTGGATTGGTTTAAGCTGTCTACATAGTTACGCATTAGGCTATTGCTGCCACTTGCTTTGCCTGCATTCTTCGCATACTTTAAAATAAATAAAGCTTCGGATTGTGTCGGGCTGCTATAAAAGTTTGGATCGCCGTTGTAATATGCTTGCTTCGAAAATTTCAACACTTCGTTTACCGATAAAGATTTAGAAAATGCCGGATAAGCACTGATCATATTTTCGAGCTTCTCAATTTTCTTTAACATCGAAATATTGGCCAATCCATTTTTTCTTTTGGTATCAATTTTTATTTCTAATGGTAATATGCCATCAAAATTTTGTTCAAAAAATCTTAAGTCGGCTAGAATAGGATCGTTCTTTGGCAAGTCGTCTACCATAAAGCCATTTATATTTATTTTCGAAACGCCTACCATAGAAATTAGGAGGAGGATTAATGTAGTCCAGTAAATTTTTTTACGATCGAAATGTATCCAATGATCAATTTTATGAATAAAACTTTTTAAAACTTGATTGTCGAGGTGTCTGGTTTGCCATAATTTTGGATTTGGCAAAAAGCTAAAGATTACTGGAATCAATACCATCGACATAATCCAAGTAGCCATTACATTGATAGCCGCCACAATGCCAAACTGCGTAAGTACTTCGCTTTTGGTAAAAGCAAATACCCCAAAACCTATAGCGGTTGTCACATTTGCGTAAAAAGTAGTGATACCAATTTGTTTAACTGCAATACCTAATGCTTGCACTTTATTTTGATGCAGCATATATTCTGTATGGTATTTATTGAGCAGTAAAATACAATTAGGAATACCAATCACCACAATTAAAGGAGGAATTAATGCAGTGAGTAAAGTTATTTTATAACCAAATAGAACCAGCGTACCTAAAGAAAAGGCTACGCCAATACCTACCACAATTAATGGAAAAATAACGGCAGAAAGTGATCTGAAAAATAATAATAAAATAACCGCCGTAATCAAAACTGCTAAGGCTAAGAACAATTTAAACTCCCCGGCAATTTTATTAGAAACAACAGTTCTGATATAAGGTAAGCCCGAGAGGTGCAATTTTACTTGGTGTTTAGCTTCGAAGGCCGTTGTTAAGGCTACAATTTCTTTCAACACACCAGCACGCTTACTCGTG
>CAIKLP010000014.1 GCA_903828245.1 uncultured bacterium
CAAAAAAGGAAACAAACCAAAGCGAAACATCTGTACCAAAAGAGGAAGCTAAACAAAAAGTTTCCGAAGTAATGACAGCAGAAAGACAAGCTAAACTTTTACCTGACCAAGTTTTGCAAAGATTTATTGATGGTAATAAACGATTTACAAGTGGCACAAAAACCGAAAGAGACCACAGTGCACAAGTCCGTAAGTTGGCAGCCGGACAGTTTCCAAAAGCAGTAGTTTTAAGCTGTTTAGACAGTCGTGTACCAGTTGAAGATGTTTTTGACCTAGGTTTGGGAGATATTTTTGTAGGCAGAGTAGCAGGAAATTTTGTAAATGTAGATTTATTAGGAAGCATGGAATTTGCTTGTAAAGTAGCAGGTGCTAAGCTTGTATTGGTTATGGGACACCAGCATTGTGGTGCAGTAAAAGGTGCAATAGACAATGTACAATTAGGAAACATTACAGCGATGTTGGAAAAAATAAAGCCAGCCGTTAAAATGAGCCAAGATTTTGTAGGTGAGAAAACCTCTAAAAATGATGACTTTGTAAAGTACGTTTCAGAGAATAATGTAAAATATGCAATCCAACAAATCAGAGAGAAAAGTCCTATTCTAAAAGAAATGGAAAATAAAGGCGAAATTAAAATTGTAGGTGCATTTTATAGTTTAACAGATGGATCATTAGAATTAATCAAATAATGAAAAAATATATCTTTTTGTTCTTTACAGTTTTTGTGTTCGTAAATGTTCATACTTCTTTAGGACAAAACAGTCGTATACATACAAGTAATACTATTGGTTGGTATAATTATTTTGGTACGTTTAAAGTATCTCAAAACTTTGGTGTGCACACCGAATATCAGTGGCGTAGAAATCAAATAATTACTGATTGGCAACAAAGTCTTTTAAGAGTTGGTGTACATTATAATCTGAATCCTAGAGTATTGTTTAGAGTGGGTTATGCGTGGGTAGAAACTTTCCCTTATGGCGAATATTCTATCAATGGTTTAGGTAGAGATTTTACAGAACATAGAATATTTGAAATGGTGCAACTTTCTCATAAAGAAGGTGCTGTAGATTTGTCTCACAGATTTATGTTAGAACAACGATTTGTAGGAAGATACAGTTCGGAAAATGAAACCACAGAAGACGAATTTCCATTGCTCAATAGATTTCGTTATATGATTAGGTTGCAAACTCCATTAATAGGCAATGAAATAAAAGATGATATACCTTATGTAGTGTTGTATGATGAAATCTTTGTTGGTTTTGGTGAAAATGTACAAGCAAATATTTTTGACCAAAATAGAATAGGTATCTTACTAGGCTATCGTTTTAATAAAAATGTAAGAATAGAAGGTGGCGTTTTAAGTCAAACACTACAATTTGGCAGACAAATCAACGGAAAGAATGTGATTCAAAATAATAATGGAATTATCCTAAATGCAAGCTTCAATATTGACTTAACACATAAACCAATAGAATAAAACATTTAATATTTTTTTGGAAATGTGTGTTTACCATGCGTAATTTTGTTCATTATTGATTTCGCCAAGCTGAAACAGACAGTGCTTTATAGTAAAAAGAGAGTTTTAATTTTTTTTTAAAGGTGATAGTCTCGACCTAAAAACTGAGGCTGAAAATTTTATGGATTTAAGTATATGTTTAGAATGATTATCATAATCGCTCTTGTTTTGGTACCCTTCTCACTATTAGCACAAGACAAAGCTTCCACTACATCAACCTATATTACCCCTTATGCAGGAGTAATGATGCAAGGCGCCGCGAACGTCGAACAAACTGG